>NZ_LZJE01000086.1:0-8222 GCF_001666865.1 Mycobacterium sp. E136 | reverse complement strand
AGTCGGCCGCGCCGGCCCAGCCCAAACCGGCTGCCGCCCAACCGGAGCCACAGGCCGATGGCGAATCCAGCGCTGCCACTGAGCCTTCCGAGAGCGGCGACGGCGACAAGCCGGAGGCGCCGCCGGTGAAGGGTCTCGGGATCGCCAGGGGAGCACGCCCTCCGGGTAAGCGCTGAGCCGTTGACCGGCGATTTTTGGTTAATCGCTGGACAGAAATGAGAGCATGGAGGTCGTGACCACCCACCACGTGCCGATCCATGCCGCCGGACACGGACCGCGGCCGCGCACGTTCACGCAGTCGTCGAAGCTGCAGGACGTCCTGTACGAGATCCGCGGACCGGTGCACGAGCACGCGTCACGGCTGGAGGCCGAGGGTCACCGCATCCTGAAGCTGAACATCGGCAATCCCGCGCCGTTCGGCTTCGAGGCGCCGGATGTGATCATGCGCGACATCATCCAGGCGCTGCCCTATGCGCAGGGCTACTCCGACTCCAAGGGCATCATGCCGGCCCGTCGCGCGGTGTTCACCCGTTACGAACTCGTCGAGGGGTTCCCGAGATTCGACGTCGAGGACGTTTATCTCGGCAACGGCGCCTCCGAGTTGATCCAGATGACGTTGCAGGCGTTGCTGGACAACGGCGATCAGGTGCTGATCCCTGCGCCGGACTATCCGTTGTGGACCGCGTGCACGTCGTTGGCCGGCGGCACCCCGGTGCACTACCTGTGCGACGAGACGCAGGGTTGGATGCCCGACATCGCCGACCTGGAATCGAAGATCACCGAACGCACCAAGGCGATCGTCGTGATCAATCCGAACAACCCGACCGGCGCGGTGTATACGCGCGAAGTGCTCACGCAGATAGCGGACTTGGCGCGTAAGCACCAGCTGATGCTGCTCGCCGACGAGATCTACGACAAGATCCTCTACGACGGCGCCGAGCACATCGCGATGGCGTCGGTGGCCCCCGACGTACTGACGTTGACCTTCAACGGCTTGTCGAAGGCCTACCGGGTGGCCGGTTACCGGTCGGGCTGGCTCGTGATCACCGGCCCCAAGGAAAATGCGGCGAGCTTCATCGAGGGCATCAGCCTGCTCGCGAACATGCGGTTGTGTCCGAACGTGCCCGCGCAGCACGCGATTCAGGTTGCTCTCGGTGGCTATCAGAGCATCGAAGACCTCGTGCTGCCCGGAGGCCGGCTGCTGGAGCAGCGCGACGTGGCGTGGCAAATGCTCAATGAACTCCCCGGTGTGTCGTGCGTGAAACCCCAAGGCGCCCTTTACGCCTTCCCCCGCCTGGACCCCGAGGTCTACGACATCGCCGACGACGAACAGCTGGTGCTGGACCTGCTGCTGCAGGAGAAGATCCTCGTCACCCAGGGCACCGGGTTCAACTGGCCGACGCCGGATCACCTGCGTATTGTGACGCTGCCGTGGGCCCGCGACCTGGCCAACGCGATCGAACGGCTGGGCAACTTCCTGGCGAGCTACCGGCAGTAGGGGTCACGCGACCGGCCTAGAACCCGGTGCGCTCCAACCACGCCTCCCAGACCGCGGCGTCACCGAAGACCTCGATGCCGAGGTCTGCCGCCGTGCGCCTGCGAGTGATCGCCAGGAGCAGGTCGGTCGCGGTGCCGCGCAGTGCGGCGTCGGCCTTGCTGTGATCGTGCGACCACGAGACGCCCAGTTCGTCGTGGACGATGGTCCACTCGCCCGTGGGCCCGAGCCCGTCGTCGGTGGCGTGCATGTGGATGCTCCTGCGGGGGTCCAGCGCCGGTGGCGGGCCTGCGGCGACCATCAGCTCGACCCATTCGCTGATCGCGTCGGCGGCGAGTTCCGCCGGTGGGGCGTAGTCGGCCCCGAGCGCCAGGGCCGCGTCGGCGTGGTGCACGGTCACCTCGTGCAGCCGACGCCGGATCCACCAGCCCGCCGGGCGCGGGCCGCGGAAGGTCCACACCCTGGTCGCCGCACCGGCCCGTTCGACCGCGTCGACCACCAGCTGCGCACCCTGGTTGAACCAGTCAGCGGCACCCTCGGGCTCGTCGGGTGGTTTACCGTCGCGCACCTCGCGCGGATCCAGCGCGGACATCCGGCGCTCGGCGATGATCTGTGCCGCCCACCGGTTTCCGCGGCCCACGTGGCGGAAGAGCTGTTTGAGCGTCCAGTCGGGACAGGTCGGCACCGGCGTTGAAGGGTCGGCACTGCGGATCAGTTCCCCGAATTCGCGGGTCTGGTCGAGCAGCGCGGCTCGGAAATCCACGCCCCGAACGTACTCAAAACTGGACGCCGAGACCCCCGATCGAGACGATCTCGTTCCCGCGTGTCCGGTTCCGACAGAACAGGCCCGGTCAGGACGGTGAACTGAGCTGAGAGCGCGCGGTTCCCAACGCGATCGGCAGCGACGCCCACCCTCTAAGCACCCGCGTTTCGCGTCGGCTGCCGGCACCGGCCAGCCGTGCCTCGGGGAAGCGCTCGAAGAATGCCCGCAGGCCGACCTCGCCCTCGGCGCGGGCCAGCGCCGCCCCGAGGCAGAAGTGCCTGCCACCGGAGAACGACAGGTGTCGGCCGGCGTTGTCCCGCTCGACGTCCAGGCGGTCGGGGTCGTCGAAGACGTTGGGATCGCGGTTGGCGCCGACGATGTAGACGATCACGGCCCTGCCGCGGGGGATCGGCTGACCCGCGATCTCGGTGTCTTTCGTCGCCCTGCGCGCCGTCAGCTGCACCGGCGGTTCCAGGCGCAGGATCTCCTCCACCGCGGTGGGCCACAGTTCGGGTCGCTGCGCCAGGGTCTCGAGGTGCTCCGGCTTGTCGAGCAGCATCCGGATGCCGTTGCCCAGCAGGTTGACCGTCGTCTCGAATCCGGCGGCGAGCACGAGGCCGGCTGTCGCCATCAGCTCCTGCTGATTGAGCCGGGCGCCTTCGTCGGACGCCGCGATCAGCTGGCTCATCAGGTCGTCGCCCGGATTGCGCCGCAGCCCTTCGAGGTGTCCCGACAGCCACTCGTTGAAGCCCACGACGCTGCGATAGACCGTGCGGTACTGCGGCCAAGTCAGGCCGATGTCGAGGCTTGCCGCACCGCGCTCGCCGAACTCCAGAACCTTGGCCCGGTCCGCGTCGGGCACGCCCAGGATGTCACCGATCACCGCGACCGGCAGTTGAGCGCAGTAGCGGTCGACGATGTCGACGGTTCCGGCGTCGGCGAGTTCGTCGAGCAGCGATTCGGCGGTCTCCTGCACCCGCTCCCGCAGCGCGGACACTGCTCTGGCGGTGAACACCGACGACACCAGCTTGCGGTACCGCGTGTGCTGGGGCGGTTCGACCGCCAGCATCGACGGCGGTTCGAGCGGATGCAGCAGATCGGTCTTGGTGCGGTTGGCCACCCACTGCACCGGCTTGGGCAGATTCGAGCCGATCGGCAGCACCTCGAAATCCTCGGACCGCAACAGGTCGCTGGCGATCCCGTGATCGACGGTCAGGTGCACGATCGCGGCCTCGACCAGCGGTCCCCGGGCGCGCAGTTCCTCGGCGAACGCCACCGGGTCCGCGCGCACCGTCGGATCGGCGATCATCCGCCCCTGCGGATCGCCGCGGCGGGCGAGCAACGTCGAGGCGCCGCGCACGAAGCCGTGCACCGCCAGCCATCGGATCCGGTGGCGGATCGGTCCACCCGGCCGACCCGGACGAATCGGTTCCACGCGGCCGAGCCTACCGACTGTGCGCCGTCGCGCCCCTCCCCAGGCGGTGAACCCGCCAGCCCGCCCGCATCCACCGGTCCGCGTCGAGGCAATTGCGCCCGTCGACAACAACTTTCGCGCGTACGCAACCGGCGAGCCCGGCCGGGTCCAACTCGACGAATTCGCGCCACTCCGTGAGGACCAGCACGGCGTCGGCCCGTTCACACGCCTCGGACACCGACGTCGAATAGTTCAGCGTCGGGAACTGGCGCCGGGAGTTTTCCATCGCCTTCGGGTCGTAGACGTTGACGGTCGCCCCGTTGAGTTGCAGCATCCCGGCCACGTTGAGCGCCGGCGAGTCACGCACGTCGTCGGACTCGGGTTTGAACGCGGCGCCGAGCACTGCGATGTTCGCGCCCAGCAGCGATCCGCCGCACGCGACGGTCGCCAGTTCCACCATTCTGCTGCGCCGACGCATGTTGATCGCGTCCACCTCGCGGAGGAACGTCAACGCATGGTTGGCGCCGAGTTCACCGGCGCGGGCCATGAAGGCGCGAATGTCCTTGGGCAGGCAGCCGCCCCCGAAACCCAATCCCGCGTTCAGAAAGCGGCGGCCGATCCGCGGGTCGTGCCCCAGGGCGTCAGCGAGCAGCGTCACGTCGGCGTCGACGGCCTCGCACACCTCGGAGATCGCATTGATGAACGAGATCTTGGTGGCCAGGAACGCGTTGGCGGACACCTTCACCATTTCGGCGGTCTGCAGGTCGGTGACCAGAAGAGGAACCTGCCGGGCCAGCAGAGGGGCGTACAGTTCGCGGATCGCCGCCTCGGCGGCACTCGAATCCCGTTGCACGCCAAGCACGATTCGGTCCGGATGCAAGGTGTCCTGTACGGCGAAGCCTTCCCGGAGGAATTCGGGGTTCCAGGCGATCTCGATGTCCACACCTGGCGCCAGCCCACGCACCCGGTCCCGGAGTTCGGCGGCGGTGCCGACAGGCACGGTCGACTTGCCGACGATGACCGCCGGCCGGTTCAAGCGCGGTACCAGCGTGTCGACGACGGCGTGGACGTGGCGCAGATCGGCGGCGTACTCCCCTTTCTTCTGCGGCGTCCCGACGGCGAGGAAGTGCAGGTCGGCGAATTCGGCGCCCGCGTCGTAGTCGGTGGTGAATGCCAGCCGGCCGGCGGCGATGTTGTCGTTCAACAGCTTTCGCAGCCCGGGCTCGTAGAACGGGATCTCACCGGAGGTGAGTTTGGCGACCTTGCCGGCGTCGATGTCGACGCCGAGGACGTCGTGACCCAGCTCGGCCATTCCCGCCGCGTGGGTGGCTCCCAGATAACCCGTCCCGAAAACGGTGCACCGCATACCGCATTGATATGCAGCCCGAATGAGCTAACCGCTACGCGACACTGAGCGCCGGGCCAACGGCAGGTTACAAGTGGCTAGCCGGCGCAGATGTTCAACACACAGATGGACACCCCGTCATGACCGGAGGAGCCGCCCCTGTCCCGGGAACCGCTGTCGCTCGGCCCGCTGTCGGGATACCGGCCCGATCCGCTGCCGGGATAATCGTCCGACCCGCCGGGAAAACCACCTGTTCCGGTTTGCCAAGGCGGCGTCCATTTCGGCGGCTTCTGTGGCTTCGGCGGCTTCGGCGGCTTCCATTTCGGAGGCGACGGCGACCATGGCGGATTCCATGAATTTTGCGGCGGGTAGTAATACGGGGGCGGGGCCACCACCGGCGGGACGTACACCGGAACCGGGGCCGGAACCACCGGCGCGGGCGCGACGGGTGCGGGCGCGGGTGGCGGGCCCGCCGGCGGCGGGGCGGGCGCAGGCGCTGCGGGCGCCGGAGGCGGCGACTCGACGTAGACGGTTCGCGGCGCTTGCGGCGCAGGCTGCTGCTGGACCACCGGCACGGGCGCCTTGATGGTCTCGGCCTGCGGAGGCGGCGGCGGCGCCTGAGCCGGCTCTGCCTGCTGCGCAGGTGCGGGCGACGGTGCCGGCGCGACGGTGCTGGGAACGATCGCGCTCTGGCCCGGACTCGGTCGCTGATCGGCCGTGGGCCGGATGCTCACCGCCAACGAAATCACCAGCGCCACCACGCCGACGACGAAGATCGACGCCATCGCGCTGCCGACGAGCAGAAACGGCTTGCGGTCGTCGCCGGCGGCGGGCGTCAGGCCGGTCCCGGGCTCGGCGCCGCCGACGTAGGCGCCGTCACCACCCACGGGCGCCAACTGTGTTTCTGCTGCGGCGAGCCCGGCGTAAACCGAACCCGCGGTGGTGCCGTCGGGGTCTTGTGAGTACGCGAGCCCGACGGTGGACGCCTCCATTGCCGGCGCATTGGCCGCGGCCAGGGCCGCACCGCGGGCGAGCGCCATCTCGGGCTCGTCTGGGGCGTGCACCGGCAGGCTGACCAGATGCTCGAGATGGCTCTTCACCGAGCTGACGTCGACACCCGAGCCGACGACGAACATGCCCTGCGGCGGGTCGTCCTGGGCGTCGACGGCGGCGGCCATGTCCGCGAGCACAGCCATCGCGTCCTGGCTGTGCAGGCTGCTACTGAGCACCTTGACCACGGACCCGTCATCGGTCTGTACCACCGACAGCGTGGCGGTGTCGCGATCGATGAAGAGCAGCGCGGTGGTGTCATAGCCAACCGCGCGCCCGACGGCCTGGGCGAGCGCGCTCGCCGCGTGTCCGTCGGAGACGAGCATGACGTCGTCGATGTCGCGCGCAGCGAGCGCGTCGCGCAGTTGCGAGGCCTCGGCGTGGTCGCTCCAGGTGACGCCGATGGCCTTGAGATCGTGACCGCACGCTTCGGCGCTCTCCTTCGTGCCGAGTACGGCGTCGACCACTTGGGCGGCGGCACCCGACGTTGCTGAACCGTCGCTCCCGCTGACATCGAGGACATCGTGGTCGACGGTGGCCCCGTCGCCCTTCTCGCCTTCCACCAGCACCATGCGGACCGTCACAGGTGTCATCGACACACCCAGTACGATGTCCACTGCCCCTCCAAAAAGTTTGCTATAACCCTTAGTCCGCCGCGCGGCCCCTCTCGCCACACAAGCCACCGACTAGTACTAAATCGTCCCCACCAGCACGGGTGTTACGCCCGAACCCGCATTTGCTGAGAACGATCAGCCGCGGCCAGCTCGACAAGCGGCACGGGGATACCGACGCCGGTATCTAGACCCTACTCGCGTCAACGAGCGAAGGCTCCGCTCTGTTCAATCGGCAGCCGTTCAATCGGCGGCGTTGGTCTCCGCGCGCGACGTATTCTCCGGATCTCCGAGGCCACTCAGCGACGTCCGCCGGGTGGGCACGTGACCGTGCACGCCTTCCGCGTACGCGGTCTCCGCGTGCTGGGTGAAGTCGACGCCGGTGGTCTCGTCTTCGGCGCTGACCCGGAATCCCATCACCCGATCGATCACCTTGGCGATGACGTAGGAGGCGGCGAACGCATAGAGGGCCACGACCACCACCGCCAACGACTGCTTTCCGAGCTGGGTCAGCCCGCCGCCGTAGAGCAGGCCCGACGGGCCCGCGGTCATCACCTCGGTGGCGATCAGTCCGATCAGCAGCACACCGACGACGCCGCCGACGAAGTGCACACCGACCACGTCGAGCGAGTCGTCATACCCCCACCGGAATTTCAGGCCGACCGCGAACGAGCACACCACGCCCGCGGCGGTGCCCACGATGAACGCGCCGAGGGTGTTGACCGTCCCGCACGACGGCGTGATGGCGACCAGCCCGGCCACCACACCGGAGGCGGCGCCGAACGTGGTGGGCTTGCCGTCGCGAATTCGCTCGACGGTGATCCAGCCGAGCATGCCCAGACAACCGGCCACCAAGGTGTTGAGGAACACCGCGGCCGCGGTCCCGTTGGCGCCCAGCGCCGAACCGGCGTTGAACCCGAACCAGCCGAACCAGAGCAGGCCCGCACCGAGCAACACGAACGGCAGGTTGTGCGGGCGCATGGCGTCCTTCTTGAAGCCGATGCGCGGTCCGAGCACCAGCGCCAGCGCTAAAGCCGATGCGCCCGAGACGATTTCGACGACAAGCCCGCCGGCGTAATCCAGCACGCCGAGGTCGAACAGCCAGCCGCCCGGACCCCACACCCAATGCGCCACCACCGCATACACCGCCACGGTCCACACCGGGACGAACACCATCCACGCGGCGAACCGGGCCCGGTCGGCGATCGCGCCGCTGACGAGCGCGGCCGTGACGATCGCGAAGGTGAGCTGGAAGGTGGCGAACAGCAGCTCGGGGACGTTGCCGTGCAGGGTCGTCGGGTTGATGCCGAGCATCCCGATGTGGCGCAGGTTGCCGAAGAGACCGCCACCCGCGTCGTCGGAGAAGGCCACGCTGTAACCGGCCAACAGCCACGCGACCGTGCACAACGGGATCGAGATGAAGCACATCATGATCATGTTGAGCACGCCGGTGGTGCGGACCATGCCGCCGTAGAAGATCGCCAGGCCGGGCGTCATCAACAGCACCATCGCCGTCGCCGCCAGTAGCCAGGCCGTCGCGGCTG
>NZ_LZJE01000085.1:0-20261 GCF_001666865.1 Mycobacterium sp. E136 | reverse complement strand
GCGGGTGATCGGCGAGGCCGACGTCGTCGCCTACCACAGCGCCCGGCACGGTAAGAGCATCGCGCGCGGCATCGCGGAGCCGTATCTGCGTCCCGGTCAGATCGAGGAGCATCTCGTCTACCCGGTGACGACCGAGACCACCGACCATCCGGGCGGCTACGCCGGCGCGATGGAGGACTTCTACCGCGAGGCCGCCGACCGCATCGCCGCCCATCTGGAGGCAGGGCGCAACGTGGCGCTGCTGGCCGAGGGCGACCCGCTGTTCTACAGCTCCTATATGCACATGCACACCCGGCTCACCGAACGGTTCGACGCGGTGATCGTGCCCGGGGTGACGTCGGTGAGCGCAGCGTCGGCGGCGGTGGCCACTCCCCTCGTCCAGGGCGACGAGGTGCTGACCATCCTGCCGGGCACGCTGCCCGCCGACGAGCTCCAACGTCGACTTTCGGACACCGACGCGGCGGTGATGCTCAAGCTGGGACGGTCGTATCCGGCTGTGCGCGAGGCACTCTCGGCGGCCGGCCGGCTGGACGACGCCTTCTACGTCGAGCGGGCCAGCACGCCGCAGCAACGGGTGCTCGGCGCCGGCGAGGTCGACGACACCACCGTCCCGTACTTCTCGCTCGCGATGCTGCCGGGCCGGCGCGACCGCGATGCGGTGAGCGGCAGCGTCGCGGTGGTCGGGCTCGGCCCGGGCAGCACCGATTGGATGACCCCGCAGTGCCGTCGCGAACTCGCCGCGGCCACCGACCTCATCGGTTACGGCCCCTACCTCGACCGGGTCGGCAACCGCGCCGGTCAACGCAAGCACCCCAGCGACAACACCGACGAACCCGCCCGCGCCCGGCTGGCGTGCACGCTCGCCGAACAAGGCCGCGCCGTCGCGGTGGTGTCCTCCGGTGACCCGGGCGTCTTCGCGATGGCGACCGCGGTCCTCGAGGAGGCCAAGCAGTGGCCGGGTGTCTCGGTGCGGGTGGTTCCGGCGATGACCGCTGCGCAGGCCGTCGCCAGCCGGGTCGGCGCACCGCTGGGACACGACTATGCCGTGATCTCGCTGTCGGACCGGCTCAAGCCGTGGGACGTGATCGCCGCGCGGTTGACCGCCGCCGCGCAGGCCGACCTGGTGTTGGCCATCTACAACCCCGCCTCGAAGACCCGCAGGTGGCAGGTCGGTGCGATGCGCGACCTGCTGCTCGAACATCGCGACCCCGGCACCCCGGTGGTGATCGGCCGCGACGTGTCCGGGCCCCGCGAGGAGGTCACGGTGGTGCGCCTGGCCGACCTCGACCCCGCCGATGTCGACATGCGGTGCCTGCTGATCATCGGCTCCTCGCAGACCCAGTGGTACACCGACGACGGCGACCGGGTGTTCACGCCGCGACGCTACCCCCAGTAGCTCTAGGCGCTGTTTTCGTATGAGGCTGAGCGCTCGCGACGGTCGAGGGTGTTAATGTCCGGCGCGTGACATCCGTTCTCGCCATTCCACGTGGACCCGAAGATGTAACACCGGCGTGGTTGGGATCAGTGCTGCGGGCGGACGTCGACACGGTCGAGGTGACGCCAATCGGGACGGGCCAGACCGGCGCCACGTACCGCGTCGCGGCGACTTACAGCGGGCCAACGGACCTGCCCCCGTCGTTCGCGATCAAGCTGTCGGCCCAGGACGACGCGGTGCGCGAACGGGTGGCGCTCGGCTACCGCTCCGAGGTCGAGTTCTACTCGCTGATCGCCGACCGGATGCGAATCCCGGTCCCGCGCAGCTACTACCAGAACATCTCCGACGACGGAGCCGACGTCGTGCTGCTGCTGGCCGACATGGCGCCCGCGGTGCAGGGCGATCAGATCGCCGGCTGCAGCCCGACCGAGGCCCGGTTGGCCGTCGAGGCGCTGGCCGGGCTGCACGGCCCGAGCTGGTGTGCGCCCGAGTGGATGGACCTGTCGGCGATCGTCATGCCCAAGCCCGGCGACGCCGAGGCGGCGAAGGGCATGGGCGACGTGTGCAAGATGGCCGGCGACATCGTCAACGACCGACTGGGGTCGTCGATCAGCCCCGACGATCAGGAAACCCTCTCGGCCGCAATGGCTTCGGTGAGCGACTGGTTGATGGCCGAACCTGGCCGCTACGCGCTGATGCACGGCGACTACCGGCTGGACAACATGCTGTTCGATCCGGATCGCACCCGCATCACCGTGGTGGACTGGCAGACGATCGGCATCGGGCTGCCGGGCCGCGACCTCGCGTACTTCACCGCGACGAGCCTCGAACCCGCGGTGCGCGCCGAGATCGAGCGCGACCTCGTCGAGTGCTACCACCGCGCGCTGACCGGATACGGCGTCGAGGATTACGACCTCGACAGCTGCTGGAATGACTACCGGCTCGGGCTGGTGCAGGCGCCGCTGCTCGTCGCGCTGGGCACGGCCTTCGCGTCGACCACCGAACGCGGCGACGAGATGATGCTCGTCATGTTGAGCCGCGGCTGCCGGGCCATCCGCGAACTCGGGACCCTCGACCTCATCGCCTCCTACTCGTAACCTCGTGCGCGTCGGGGTGATCGGCTGCGGCTTCGCGGGGCTGGCGGCCGCGATCGCGTTCCGTCAGGGCGGACACGACGTGACGGTATTCGAGCGATCCGACGGCATCGTCGAGAGCAGCGCTGCGATTTCGCTCGCGCCGAATGCTCTGCGATGCCTGGACATTCTCGGCGTACGTGATCAGTTTCCGTCCAGCTCGATGGCGCGGCTCCCGGCGACCATACGCAGCGACACCGGCCGGGTCCTGATGCGCAGCACCCTGGCGCGATTTGCCGGCGGCGACGACTACTGCCTTGCTGAGCGGTCAATACTTCTCACATCGCTCTCGCGCAGGTACCACACGCGAGTGTTCGGTTTCGCAGCAATGTCACCGAGGTGCGGCCCACCGGCGAGGTCCACGCTGACGGGGTGCAGCATCGATTCGATCTCGTCGTCGCCGCCGACGGTGCACACAGCCGTGCACGTCGAACGCTGTGGTCGCACGAAGCGACGCCACATCGCACCGGCATCACCGCGTGGACATGGATTGTCAACCAGCAGATCAACGACGGATACGGCGCAATCTGGGGCCGTTTCGCCGAATTCGGGATCCTGCCGTTGCCCGACGCAGAACATACGTCTGGGGTGGAGCGCGCCCCGGCCACGCCGATCTGAGCGCGTACCGCGATTGGCCCCACCCCCTGCCCGAACTGATCGCTGCGGCGGATAGCGATCGCATCTCGACCGTGGAACTGACCGAGGTTGCCCCGCCGCGCAACTTTTCGAAGGGACGCGTCGTCCTCATCGGTGACTCCGCCCACGCGATGCGCCCGACGCTGGGTCAGGGCGCCGCGCTGGCCATGGAGGACGCGATCACCCTCGCGCATGGCGGGATAGAGCAGCTAGCGCGGCGCAGGCCCCGGATGTTCGCGCTCTATTGGGTGTCGAAGACCGGCTCTCGAGTAGCCATCCCCAAATTCCGGATCCTGGCCGCGGCGAGGAATACAGCGCTGCGGCTGACACCCGACAGCGTGATGGCATCCTCCGTCGGGTCGGTCAGCCGGTGGACGCCTCCCCCGCGATCCTCCTGACCCAGTCGACCGCCTCCTCCACCGACGCGACCTTCGTCACCCCGGCGGGCAGCGGCGGGCGGTCGACCATCACCACCGCGATTTTGAGATCCGCTGCGGCGTCGAGTTTGGCGCGCGTCATCGCCCCGCCGCTGTTCTTGGTGACCAGCGCGTCGATGCGGTGCTCCCGCAGCAGGGCAAGCTCGTCGTCGTAGCGGTACGGGCCGCGCGACAGCACGACCTGATGCCGCGACGGCAGATCCGCGGCGTCGGGCGGGGTGACCGCGCGGATCAGGAACCACGCGTCGACGTCCTTGAACGCCGCGGCGCCGGAGCGCCCGGTGGTCACGAACACCCGTTGGTAGCCCTGCGCGGCAACGACTTTGGCCGCTTCGGCGTCATCGGTGACGACGGTCGCGTCGCCGGGCGGCCATACGGGTCTGGCCAGCACCAGATGCGGCAGCTCGAGTTCGGCGCACACGGCCGCGGCGTGCGCGGTCATCGTCGCCGCGTACGGATGCGTGGCGTCGACGACGGCGTCCACGCGCTCGTCGTGCAACCACCGACGCAGGCCGTCGACCCCGCCGAATCCGCCGATGCGCACCTCGCCGACCGGCAGCGCGGGGTCGGGTACCCGGCCGGCCAGCGAGCTGATCACATCGACCTCGGGATGCAATCGCGCGGCGAGCGCGCGGGCCTCCGATGTGCCGCCCAACAACAGGATTCGCATCAGTGCTGTCCCCGGCGGACCCGTCCCGACGAGTACAGGTAACTGTCGGCGAAGCCCTCGGCCCCCAGCACGTCGCCCACCACGATGACCGCGGTGCGGGTGATGCCCGTCGCCTTCGTCTGCTCGGCGAGATCGGCCAGCGTGCAGCGCACCACCTCCTGCTGCGGCCATGACGCGAATGCGACCACCGCGCAGGGTGTTTCGGGTTGGTAGCCGCCGGCGAGCAGGTCGGGGACGATCGCGTCGATCTGCGCGGCCGCCAGGTGCAGCACCAAGGTCGCCCCCGGCGCCGACAGCGTACGAAGATCCTCGCCCGGCGGCATCGCGGTCGACAGCGTCGCCACCCGCGTCAGCGTGATTGTCTGCGCCACACCGGGAACCGTCAGCTCACGCCCCAGTGCGGCCGCGGCCGCGGCGAATGCCGGAACCCCGGGCACGATCTCGTAGTCGACGCCGAGATCGTCGAGGCGACGGCACTGTTCGGCCAGCGCGCTGTAGATCGACGGGTCACCGGAATGCAGTCGCGCCACGTCAAGCCCCGCGGCGTGCGCGGTGGCGAGCTCGCCGACGATCTGATCGAGCGTCAGCGGGCCGGTGTCGACGACGCGGGCGTCGGGCGGGCACAGCGCGAGCAGATCCTCGGGCATGATCGAACCGGCGTACAGGCACACCGGGCAGCGCTGCAGCAGCCGCTGCCCCCGAACGGTGATCAGGTCGGCCGCGCCGGGGCCCGCGCCGATGAAGTAGACGGTCATGGTTTGGTCACCACCCACTGCGTCACGGGCATCGCGGGCCGCCAGCCGGTGAAGCCGCCGAGCGCCTCGCCGCGGTAGTGCGCGAACCGCTGAAGCTCGCCGCCGTATCGCGAATACCACTGGGCGACAAGCGCCTCGGACTCGACGGTGACGGCGTTGGCGACGAGCCGACCACCGGAGGGCAACCGGTCGAAACACGCTTCCAGCAGTCCCGGTCGGGTGATTCCGCCACCGACGAAAATCGCGTCCGGTGGGGGTACGAAGTCGAACGACTCCGGCGCATCGAACTGCACCTCCACCCGGGCGCCCAACGCCAGCGCGTTGTCGACGATGCGTTTGCGGCGCTCCTCGTCGCGTTCGAACGCCACGGCCCGACAACCGGTTCCGCTGCGGCACCATTCGATGGCGATACTGCCCGACCCCGCACCGACGTCCCAGAGCATCTGCCCAAGGCGCGGCGCGAGCGCCGCCAGCGTAATCGCGCGCACCGGCTGCTTGGTGATCTGACCGTCGTTGGCGTACACGTCGTCGGGCAGCACCCCGAGCCGTCGCTCGTCGGGCAGGTAGCGCACCGCGATCATGTTGAGGTCATCGACGTCGCCCGGCGGCTGGGCGGCCCACTCGCGGGCGGTCGCCGTGCGGCGGCGCTCCGCGGGGCCGCCGAGCTGTTCGAGCACCGTGAGTTCGGAGTCGCCGCGACCGGTGTCCGCCAACAGCTGTGCCAGCGCGGCGGGAGTCGAGCCGTCGCGCGACATCACCACCGCCTCGCCGCCGCGGCGCACCGCGGTGTGCGGTTCGCTCCAGACCAAACTGATCACCTCGGTGTCCTGCACCGGCCAGCCCATCCGCGCGCACGCCAGCGTCACCGAGGACACGTGCGGCAGCACCGCCACCTGGTCGGGACCGTAAATCCGGATCAGCGAGCTGCCGACGCCGTGCAGCAACGGGTCACCGCTGGCCACGACGTGCACGTCGCCGTCGGCATCGGCATCGTCGAGCAGCGTGCGCAGCGCGGGCAGCATCGGGGACGGCCACTCCCGACGCGACGCGGTGACGCTGTCGTCGAGCAGATCGAGTTGGCGCTGCGATCCGTAAACCACGGTGGCCCTAGCGAGTTCGGCGCGGGAGGCAGGCGACAAGCCCGCCATACCGTCGGCGCCGATACCGACGACGATGATCATCACAACCCTCTGCTCTTCGCGCGAGCGCTCATCGCGGCAACCTCCGCCACACGACCCGCGGCGTCATCCGGAACGCCAGTGCGAGCAGAGCCAGCGGCGCGGGCACCCACACCGTGCGGCGGCGACGACGCAGCGCACGGACGGTCGCGTCGGCCACCTGCGCCGGCGTGCTCGACAGCGGCGCGGGCTTCATCCCCTCGGTCATGCGGCCGACCACGAACCCCGGCCGGACCACCAGCAGCTGAACCCCCGACCCGTGCAGCGCGTCGGCGAGCCCGCCGCAGAACCCGTCGAGCCCCGCCTTGGCGGAGCCGTACACGTAGTTGGCGCGCCGCACCCGCACACCGGCCACCGACGAGAACGCAATGAGGGATCCGGAACCCGCGGCGCGCATCGTCTCCGCCAGCACGGTCAACAGGCTGACCTGGGCAACGAAATCGGTGTGCACGATCGCCGCGGCGTGCGCGGGATCCTTCTCCGCGCGGGCCTGGTCGCCGAGGATGCCGAACGCCAGCACCGCGGTGGCGATCGGGCCGTGCTCGGCGACGATCGACTCGACGAGCGGTCCGTGCGAGTCGAGGTCATCGGCGTCGAACTCACACGGGTGCACCGCGGCGGCGCCTGCCGCACGGACCGCGGCCACCTCGGCGTTCAGGTCGTCCGAGCGGCGCGCCGCCAGCAGCACCGCCGCCCCCGGCGCCAGGCGCGTGGCCACCTCGAGGCCGATTTCGCTGCGACCGCCGAAAATCACGACCAATGGCGGACGCGCGTCAGCCGTGTCTGTCATGGCAGCGATTATGTCCTGCGCTACCGTGAAGGCCGATGGCCCAGTCCAGCCGCCGGGCGACCACCCGGCTCACCACCGACGCGCTCGCGTTCCTGTCCGAGCGTCACCTCGCGATGCTGACGACCCTGCGCTCGGACAACTCGCCGCACGTCGTCGCCGTCGGGTTCACATTCGACCCCGCGACCCACATCGCGCGCGTCATCACCAGCGGCGGCTCCCAGAAGGCGGTGAACGCCGAGCGCCAGGGCGTCGCGGTGCTCAGCCAGGTCGACGGTGCGCGGTGGTTGTCGCTCGAGGGCAAGGCCACGGTCAACACCGACCCCGACGCCGTCCGCGACGCCGAACTGCGCTACGCGCAGCGGTATCGCACGCCGCGAGTGAACCCGAAGCGCGTCGTCATCGAGGTCCGCGTCGAGCGCGTGTTGGGCTCCTCGGACCTGTTGGACCGCATCACCGATTGACCGCGAGCAGACGCGAAACTGCCCAAAATCGCGGAAAAAGCGGCAGGTTTGCGTCTGTTCGGCGGATCAGGTGACGGGTACCACCACCAGATCGTGCGGCCGGTTGTTCACCGACTCGGCCCCGTCGGCGGTGACGATCACGATGTCCTCGATCCGCGCGCCCCACTCGCCGGGAAAGTAGATCCCCGGCTCGACCGAGAACGCCATCCCCGCCTCGAGGGTCAGCGTGTTGCCGGCGACGATGTAGGGCTCCTCGTGCACCGACAACCCGATGCCGTGTCCGGTGCGGTGCACGAACGCGTCCGCCAGACCCTCGGCGGCCAGCACGTCACGCGCGGCCGCGTCGACCTGTTCGGCGGTGACGCCCGGCTTCACGGCCTCGACCGCCGCACGCTGGGCGCGCTGCAGCACCGCGTACCGACGCGCGACGTCGGCGTCCGGTTCGCCGATGCTGTAGGTGCGGGTCGAATCGGAGTTGTAGCCGGGCTCGTAGGGTCCGCCGATGTCGACGACGACGATGTCACCGGCGCGCAGTTCGCGGTCGGAGCACTCGTGATGTGGGTCGGCGCCGTGCGGCCCCGAGCCGACGATGATGAACGCGACCTCCGAATGTCCCTCGGCGACAATGGCTTCTGCGATATCGGCGGCGACGTCGGCTTCCGTCCGGCCGGGCACCAGGAATTCGGGGACCCGCGCGTGGACCCGGTCGATGGCGGCCCCGGCCTTGCGCAGCGCGTCGATTTCGGCCGGATCCTTGATCATCCGCAGCCGGCGCAGCACGTCAGTGGCCAACACCGGTACAGCGCCGAGCACGTCGGCGAGCGGCAGCAGATGCAGGGCGGGCATCGAGTCCGTGACGGCGGTCGTCAACGTCCCACCACCGAGCGCATCGCCGACCAACGCGTAGGGGTCGTCGCCGTCGACCCAGTCGCGCACCGTCAGCCCGAGTTCGGGGACCGCGGACTCCTTCAGCGCGGCCAGCTCCAGTCGGGGCACCACGACGGTCGGTTCGCCGTCGGCAGGCAGCACCAGCGCCGTGAGCCGCTCGAACGTCTGCGCCCGTGAACCGATCAGGTAGCGCAGGTCGTAGCCCGGCGTGATGACCAGGCCCGCGAGACCTGCTTCGGCGGCCGCCGAAGCGGCGGCCCGCAGCCGGGAGGCGTAGACATCGGTGCTGAATCGGTTGGCCGTCATGGGATTCAGGCTAATCCGCGCCCGAATAGGTGGCGACCTCCCTCGACCTTCGCGCTACTGTCAGTGACCGTGGCCGCTCCCCTCGTCCTGCTCGACGGCGCCAGCATGTGGTTTCGCTCCTACTTCGGGGTGCCCAACTCGATCACCGCGCCCGACGGCCGCCCCGTCAACGCGCTGCGCGGCTTCCTCGACGCCATGGCGACGGTGATCACCCGGGAGCGTCCCGGGCGGCTGGTGGTGTGCCGCGACGACGACTGGCGGCCGCAGTGGCGCGTCGACCTCATCCCGTCCTACAAGGCGCATCGCGTCCTCGAGGAGCACCCCGACGGCGAACCCGACGTCGAAGAGGTGCCCGACGAACTCACCCCGCAGGTCGACATGATCTTCGAGATCCTCGACGCGTTCGGCATCCCCACCGCCGGCGCCGCGGAGCACGAGGCCGACGACGTTCTCGGCACCCTGGCTGCGCGCGAGGAACGCGACCCCGTCGTCGTGGTCAGCGGCGATCGGGACCTGCTGCAGCTGGTGCGCGACGAGCCGGTGCCGGTGCGGGTGCTCTACCTGGGCAGCGGGCTGGCCAAGGCGACGAAGTGGGGTCCGGTCGAGGTGGCGGAGAAGTACGGCGTTCCCGTCGACCGGGCGGGGCGCGCCTACGCCGAGCTCGCCCTCTTGCGCGGTGATCCGAGCGACGGCCTACCCGGCGTGCCCGGCATCGGCGAGAAGACGGCGGCGACGCTGCTGGCCCAGCACAAGTCGCTGGAGAACATCCTCGCCGCGGCCAACGACCCGAAGTCGAAGATGAGCAAGGCGTACCGGACCAAGCTGTTGAAGGCGGCCGACTACATCGAGGCGGCCGCCCCGGTGGTCAAGGTGGCCACCGACGCCGAGCTGGACTGGTCGACGCCGAACGACACGCTGCCGCTGGCCGCCGAGCATCCACGCAAGGTGGTCAAGCTCGCCGAGACGTACGGCGTCACGTCCTCGATCGGACGGTTGCAGAAGGCCCTCGACGGGCTCGACGGCTAGCGGTTACCGCTTACTTGGGCCTGCCGACCTCGTAGGTGCCTTTGTCGTCCTGGAACGTGACCGTCACCTGGCGCTTGGTGCCGTCGATGCTGACCTCGCAGTCGAACGTGCCGCCCTTTTGAACGGTCGGGTTCTGGCCGTCGTTGCACTTGACGTCCTTGACGTTCTTGGCGCCGTATCCGTTGGCCTCGTCGGTGAGGATCTGCTGCACCCCGCTCTGCGCGGCGTCGATGTCGAGCTTGGTCGTGACGAAGAAGCCAGGCTTCCAGAAGCCCAGCACCAGCACCACCGCGACGATGACCGCCGCCAGCAGGCCGATCACGCCGCCGATCACGGCCAGTGAGCGCTTGGAACCGTCCTCGGAGCCGGGTGTGCCGTACTGCGGGTACTGGCCGTACTGCCCCGGCTGCTGGCCGTACTGGCCGGCCTGCTGACCGAACTGGCCGGACTGATCGCCGTACTGGCCGGGCTGATAACCGGTCTGTCCGGGTTGCGCGTAGGGCTGGCCGTAGTGCGGCTGCGCGTACTGGCCGGGCTGCTGGAATCCGGGCTGGCCGTACTGCTCGCCACCCGGGTACTGCTGCGGGGGCTGATACGCCGGCTGCTGGTACTGCGGATACTGCTGAGCCTGCTGCGAGGGGTCGTAGGCGGGCGGCTGCCAATTCGGCGCCGCCTGGGTCGCGTCACCACCCTGCGGCTGCCACTGCTGGTTGGCCGATGGATCGCTGGACGACTGGTCCGTAGGCTGGTCCGGCTGCTGGCCTGGCCACGACTGCGTCGGATCAGATCCTTGCGGTCCGCTCATATCACTCCTTGTTCACCCGCGGCCGAGCCGCGAATATCTGGGCGTCTTGCTCCCGACACATTACCCCGCATCAACAGCGACGACGCCGCGTCGAACGTCGTTTATCGCGCGTTTCGCGGTGGCCCGCAACGCCGCGCTGGGTGCGGCGTTGCGCACCTGGTCGAGCAGGTCGAGCACCTGTCGGCACCACCGCACGAAATCACCCGCCGACAGCGGCGATCCGCTGCCTGTGGCATCCGACGCGGCCAGGGCGCTGGTCAGGTCGCCGGTGGTGGCCCAGCGGAAAATCGCCGCGACGAATCCGTCGTCGGGTTCGCGGCTGCCCGTGATGCGGTGGCGTTGTTCATCGGCGCGCAGCTCGCTCCACAGCCGCCGCGTCTGGTTGAGCGCGCGGCGCAGCTTGCCGGTCGGGATGTCGAAGCCGTCGCGCCCGCCCGGCGTGTCGCCGCGTGCCTCGTAGAGCACCGCCGACACCACGCCCGACAGTTCGGCCGCGTCGAGCCCGTCCCAGATGCCGGTGCGCAGGGCCTCCGCCACCAGCAGGTCGCTCTCGCTGTAGATCCGGGCCAGCAGGCGCCCGTCGTCGGTCACCTTCGGATCGTCGGCGGCCCCGGTGATGAATCCCCGTTCGGTCAGCAGCGCCACGATCCGGTCGAACGTGCGCGCCAAGGAGTTCGTCGCGGCCGCCACCTTCTGCCGGATCTGCTCGTTGTCTTTCTCGATGCGCAGGTACCGCTCGGCCAGCCGTGCCTTCTCCTCGCGGTCGGGCCGGTGGTGCACCGGGTGGGCGCGCAATTGCTCCCTCAGAACGGCGAGTTCGGGGTCGATGTCGCGTTCGGGGTTCGCGGGGCCGCTGCGTTTGCCCTTCTTCGGAGGGACATCGAGGCGTTCGGCCGCGGAGTTCAGCGCCGACGCCAGATCGCGCCGGGCGCGCGGGTTGCGGTGCTCGACGCGTTTGGGCAGCGGCATGGACCCCAACGGGGCCGACGTGCCCGAGTAGTCGGCCGACGAGATCCGCCCGGCCCAGCGGTGTTCGGTCAGCACCAGCGGGCGGGGATCCTCGTCGTCGCGGGCCGGTTCGAGCACGACGGCCAATCCCCCGCGTCTGCCATGGGTGATCGTGATGATGTCGCCGCGGCGCAGTGATGCCAACGCTTCGTTGGCGGCCCTGCGGCGCTGCAACCGCGACGCTCGCGACTGGGCGCGTTCGCGTTCGGAGATCTGCATCCGAAGCCGGACGTAGTCGAGGATCGCGTCGTCGCCGAGTTCGGCGCTGATCTCTTCGAGCATCCGCTCGCCGCGCTCGATGCCGCGGCGCAACCCGACCACCGACCGGTCGGCCTGATACTGCGCGAACGAGGCCTCCAGCAGTTTGTGCGCCTGGGCCGGGCCCATCTGCCGGACGAGGTTGATCGTCATGTTGTACGACGGCGCAAAGGAACTGCGCAGCGGGAACGTCCGGGTGGACGCCAGCCCCGCCACCTCGGCGGGTTCGACGTCGGGGGTCCACAGCACCACCGCATGGCCCTCGACGTCGATGCCGCGACGGCCGGCGCGCCCGGTCAGCTGAGTGTACTCGCCGGGCGTCAACGGAACGTGTTGCTCGCCGTTGAACTTCACCAACCGCTCCAGAACCACCGTGCGGGCGGGCATGTTGATGCCCAAAGCCAATGTCTCCGTAGCGAATACAGCCTTCACCAAACCCGCGGAGAACAGCTCCTCCACGGTGTGACGGAACACCGGCAGCATGCCTGCGTGGTGGGCGGCCAGGCCGCGCAGCAGCCCCTCACGCCATTCGTGGTAGTCCAGGACGATCAGGTCGGACTCGGGCAGATCGCCGCAGCGACGGTCAACGACCTCGGCGATGCGGGCCCGTTCCTCGTTGGTGGTCAGCCGCAGCGACGACCGCAGGCACTGCTTGACCGCCGCGTCGCAGCCCGCACGCGAGAAGATGAATGTGATTGCGGGCAGCAGCTCTTCGCGGTCCAGCGTGGCGATCACGTCCGGCCGCGACGGCGGGCGGTACATGGCCGGCCGGCCCCTGTTACGGCCCCGGCCCCGCGGCTGCCAGTCGGTGAGCCGGTCGGCTTCGCGCCGATGTGCGATGTGGCGCAACAACTCCGGGTCGACCACCAGCTCCCGGTTCTGCCTCTTGGGAGCGCGGTCGGCGCGGGTGGCGCGGTAGTCGAACAGGTCGAACAGCCGCTTGCCGACCAAGACGTGCTGCCACAGCGGAACCGGGCGATGCTCGTCGACGATGACCGCGGTGTCGCCGCGCACGGTCTGGATCCAGCCGCCGAACTCCTCGGCATTGCTCACCGTGGCCGACAGGCTGACCAGTCGCACCTCGTCGGGCAGGTGCAGGATGACCTCTTCCCACACCGCACCGCGCATCCGGTCGGCCAGGAAGTGCACCTCGTCCATCACGACGTACGAAAGCCCGTGCAGTGAGGACGAATTCGCGTAGAGCATGTTGCGCAGCACCTCGGTGGTCATCACAACCACGTCGGCGTCGCCGTTGATCGACTGGTCCCCCGTCAGCAGGCCGATCTTCTCCGGGCCGTACCGGCGCACGAGATCGGTGTGCTTCTGGTTGCTCAGCGCCTTGATCGGCGTGGTGTAGAAGCATTTCCCGCCCGCCGCCAGCGCGAGGTGCACCGCGAACTCCCCCACGACGGTCTTGCCCGCACCCGTCGGGGCGCACACCAGCACCCCGTGCCCGTTCTCCAGCGCTTCGCACGAGCGGCGCTGGAAGTCGTCGAGCGTGAACGACAACTGCTCGCTGAATATGGCCAGCTGGCAGCCCAATTCACTAGGTGGCATCGTCATCGATCACATGCCGCGCGGATGTCGGCACGGTGCTGGACGCGTCGACGGGCTCGACCGGTCCGATCGGCGCCGCCGCGTCGTCGGGAATGTCCTCGAGCGCGGCGCGTTTGGCCTTGCGGCGGTCGTGCAGCCGCGCGAGTTGGATCGCGAACTCCAGGAGGACCGTCAGGGCCGCCGCCAGCGCCAGCATCGAGAACGGATCCGAGCCGGGGGTGAACAGCGCGGCGAAGACGAACATCGCGAAGATCAGGCCGCGGCGCCACGCCTTGAGCCGCTCGTAGGTCAGCACGCCGACCGCGTTGAGCATCACGATCACCAGCGGGAACTCGAAGCTGAAACCGAACACCAGCAGCAGATTGATCAGGAAGCCGAAGTACTGGTCGCCGGACAGCGCGGTGATCTGCACGTCGCTGCCGACAGTGAGCAGGAAGCCCAGCGCGGTGGCCAGCACCAGGTAGGCCAGCACCGCGCCCGCGACGAACAGTCCCGCGCCGACGGTGACGAACGCGATCGCGAACCGGCGCTCCTTCTTGTACAGCCCCGGGGTGATGAACGCCCAGATCTGGTAGAGCCACACCGGGCAGGCCAGCACGATGCCCGCCGTCAGCGCGACCTTCAACCGCAGCATGAACTGGTCGAACGGGGCGGTGGCGAGAAGTCGGCACTCGTCGCCGGGCGCGATGGTCGCCCGGGACGACGGGGGCAGCGCGCAGTACGGGCCGCGAAGCCAGTCACCGAGGCTGGGCAGTCCGAAGACACCGTGGGTGTACCAGAGGAAGCCCAGGGTCGTGGTGAGGACGACCGCGGCGGCCGAGATCAGGAGTCTGGTGCGTAGTTCGTGCAGGTGCTCGACCAGCGACATCGTGCCATCGGGGTTGACCCGGGAGCGCCGTCGGCGAGGATCGAGTTTTCGGAAGAGTCCTGGGGTCTGCACGGCATGCCTACTGACGCGGCAGCGTGGCCGCGGTTAGTCGATTCTCGACGGTCAGGCCGGACGTTTGTCCGAGGGCTGCTCGGTCGTCGGGGCCGTTGCGTTGTCTGGCGCGGCGTTGTCGACCCGCTCCGAGGCGATCGGAGTCGCCTGCGGCGTTTCCGGCTTGGAATCGGACTGCATCTCCTTGATCTCCGATTTGAAGATCCGCATCGACTTGCCGAGCGAGCGCGCCGCGTCCGGGAGCTTCTTGGCACCGAAGAGCAGCACGAATACAGCGATAACGATCACCCAGTGCCAGGGTTGTAGACCGCCCATTTAGGTCACCTCCAGACGTCCGGGCCAGTCTACCGTCACTCGGTCTTTTCGCCGTAGGCGCGCAACGCGGCATGCGCCGACTCGCGAACCCGATCGGCGAGGTCGGCGGGTTCGAGCACCCGCACGGCGGAGCCGAACCCGAGCAAGAACCGGGCCATCCAGTCGTCGGAGGCGTAGGTCATCGCGGCCTCCCACCCCCCGTTCGGAAGCTCCCGGCTCACCCGCAGCGGGTAGTAGTCGAACATCCACGCCGCCGAACGGTCGATCAGCAGCGTCGCCGACGGCAGCGCCGGGTCGGCGTCGAACAGCGAGGTGTCCGGTTCGGCTTGCACCGCCGGTGGCGGTGGCGCCGCGGGCTCGTCGAGCACCTGCGCGTCGACGATGCGGTCGAACCGGAACAGCCGCACCCCCTCGGCGGTGCGGCACCACGCCTCCAGGTAGCTGTGGTCGCCGACCAGCACGACGCGGATCGGGTCGACGATGCGGCTGGTCAGCATGTCGTGCGAAGCCGAGTAGTACTCGATCGACAACGCCCGCCCGTCACGGACGGCCGCCCGCACCGCCGCGGCCGCGTCACTCTCGATCGGCGCCGGTTCTTCGACCGCCGCGCCGTCGCTGCCGACGGTGCCCGCGGCGTTCTCGATCTTGGCGATTGCGCTGCGCGCCGCCTCCGGATCGACCATGCCCGGCACGTCGGCCAGCGCGCGCAGGGCCACCAGCACGCCGGTCGCCTCCGGCGACGTCAGCCGCAGCGGGTGGTCGATGCCCGCGGTGAACGTGACTTCGATTGTGTCGCCGGAGAATTCGAAGTCGATCAGGTCGCCGGGCCCGTAGCCAGGCAGCCCGCACATCCACAGCTGGTTGAGGTCCTCGCGCAGCTGCTTGACGCTGACGCCGAGATCCGAGGCCGCCTCGGCGTAGGTGATCTTCGGGTTGGCCTGGAAGTACGGCACCATGTTGAGCAACCGGACCAGCCGGGTCGACACGGCCGTCATGCGCGATCCGCCTTCGCCTGCGCCCGCAGCCTGGCCAGCACGTCCTCCCGCAGCGACTCCGGTTCGAGCGCGACCGCGTCCGGGCCGTAGCTGGCGATCTCGCGGGCCAGCCGGTCGAACATCCCGATGTCGAGGGTGATCACCTCGCCCGCGCGGCCGTTGAGCGTTTCCGGGGCCGTCGCCGCGGCCCGTCGTCGCAGCGCCGTGCCCCTGCCCTCGGCGATCCACACGCGGGCCTGGCCACCGGAGGGCCACTCGCTCACGGCGCGTTCGACGATCTCGCGCAGGTCGACGTCGCGCGGCCGCTTGACCGCACCCGGCGGCCCGACCGTCGCCACCTCGGCGCCGATGCGGGAGAGCCGGAACGTGCGGGTGGCGTCGCGGTCACGGTCGTGCCCCACCAGATACCAGCGGCCGCGGTGGGTGATGACGCCCCAGGGCTCCACCGTGCGGGTGGTGTACGGGTCGCTGCGCGACGGCCGGTGCGGGAACTGCACCGCCTGTCCGGAGTCGATGGCGGACAACAGGATTCCCAGCACCTCTTCCGACCCGCGCAGGCCGGGCAACGCCGCGGTCGACGTGATCGCCGGAGCGGCCTCGACCGCGTCGATGTCGATGCCCGCCGCGCGCAGCTTCAGCAGGGCGCCCTGAGTGGCGGTGATGAGTTCCGGCGACTCCCACAGCTGGGTGGCCACCGCGACGGCGGCGGCCTCGTCAGGGGTCAGCTCGACCGCCGGCAGCGCGTAGGCGTCGCGGTTGATCCGGTAGCCCTCGGTCGGGTCGAACTGCGAGACCCGTCCGGTCTCCAGCGGTATGCCCAAGTCGCGCAGCTCGTTCTTGTCGCGCTCGAACATGCGGGAGAATGCCTCGTCGCTGGCGCTGTCCGAGTAGCCGGAAACCGTCTGCCGGATCCGCTCGGCAGTGATGAAATTCCGTGTCGACAGCAGCGCGATCACGAGGTTCATCAGCCGCTCGACTTTGGAGATCGCCACTCGACCCAGCTTAGGGTGTCCGGTCTGCCCGGCGAGCGCTCAGCCTTGTACGAGTTTTCGCGTCGAAACCGTACATAGGTGAGCGCTCACGCAGCGGCCGTGCGGGTGAGATGGGCGTCGATGCGACGCAGCATCACCTCGGGGCGGCGACGCACGTCGTCACTGACGATCGACAGGACCCGCCATCCAACCTCCTCAAGGGCCGCTCGCTTATGGCGATCTCTGCGCAACGCGTCGGGCGAACTGTGCCAGTTGAATCCGTCGTACTCGACGGCGAGGCGTTGGTTGGGCCATGCGAAGTCGACGCGCCACAACAGGCCGTCGCGGTCGAGAATCTCGTATTGGAGAAGGGGATCCGGCAATCCTCCGTCGACCATCACCAGTCGGGCTTCGCTTTCCATCGGCGATTCCGCCTCCGGCCGAGCCAACGCGATCAGTTCGCGCACCGCGACGATTCCGCGCCTGCCACATTGGGCTTTCGCAGCGAGTCGCAATTGGTGCCGGTCGCACGTGCCGCTGCGCAATGCCGCGTCGAGCGTCGCCAGAGCACGCGGACGCCGGAGGCTGCGGGCCACCTCGACCGCCGTCCATGCCGGGTGCACCTTCAGGCCGTCGTGGTCGCGCAGCAGATGGCCGGTGGGATTGAGGACGTGGAGGTCGGTGACGCCCTCGGTATCGAAACCGAACATCGCCGCCGCGGTGCCCAGATACACAATCACCGATTCACCACACCGGAGGTCCAACCCCCGCAGGCGTGTCTGCACGTCGGGCGTACCGAGGCTGTAGATGCCGGGGTAGATCCGCACCAACTCGCCCGACCGCAGTCGGCGCTGCATAGCGCGACGGGTCAGGTGCCGCAGGATTTGCGCAGAGGTCGCAACCGCTCCCTGTGCGGCGAACACGGCGCGAAGTTCTGGCGGCATTCACGAATTGTTGGATTCCGGGAGCCGTGAGCGCCAATAGCCCCTGTGGATAGTTGCCGAGCGCTCATCCTTGTACAGAATCCGAGCCCCGAACCGTACAAGAGTGAGCGCTCGCGAGACTTACATCGAGGCGATCAGCCGCTTCACCCGCTCGTCGACCGACCGGAACGGGTCCTTGCACAGCACCGTGCGCTGCGCCTGATCGTTGAGCTTGAGATGCACCCAGTCGACGGTGAAGTCCCGGCCCGCCTCCTGCGCGGCGCTGATGAACTCGCCGCGCAGCTTGGCCCTCGTGGTCTGCGGCGGGGTGTTGACGGCCGCCTCGATGTCCTCGTCGGTGGTGATCCGCGCGGCCAGGCCCTTGCGCTGCAGCAGGTCGAACACGCCGCGACCGCGCTTGATGTCGTGATACGCGAGGTCGAGCTGGCTGATCTTCGGATCGGACAGCTCCATGTTGTAGCGGTCCTGATAGCGCTGGAACAGCTTGCGCTTGATCACCCAGTCGATCTCGGTGTCGACCTTGGCGAAGTCCTGGCTCTCCACGGCGTCGAGCTGGCGACCCCACAGGTCGACGACCTGCTGGATCTGCGTGTTGGGCTCGCGGCTCTGCAGGTACTCGACGGCGCGGGAGTAGTACTCGCGCTGGATGTCGAGCGCGCTGGCCTGCCTGCCGCCTGCGAGGCGCACCGGACGGCGGCCGGTCAGGTCGTGGCTGACCTCGCGGATCGCGCGGATCGGGTTGTCCAGCGAGAAGTCGCGGAACGCGACCCCGGCCTCGATCATCTCGAGCACCAGCGACGCGGTGCCGACCTTGAGCATCGTCGTGGCCTCGCACATGTTCGAGTCGCCGACGATGACGTGCAGCCTGCGGTACTTCTCGGCGTCGGCGTGCGGCTCGTCGCGGGTGTTGATGATCGGGCGCGACCGAGTGGTCGCCGACGAGACACCCTCCCAGATGTGCTCGGCACGCTGGCTCAGGCAGAACGTCGCGGCCTTCGGGGTCTGCAGCACCTTGCCCGCACCGCAGATCAGCTGGCGGGTCACCAGGAACGGCAGCAGCACGTCGGAGATCCGCGAGAACTCGCCGGCCCGCACGATCAGGTAGTTCTCGTGGCAGCCGTAGGAGTTGCCCGCCGAGTCGGTGTTGTTCTTGAACAGGTAGATGTCACCGCCGATGCCCTCGTCGGCCAGCCGCTGTTCGGCGTCGATCAGCAGGTCCTCGAGCACCCGCTCACCCGCCCGGTCATGCGTGACCAACTGCGTCAGGCTGTCGCATTCGGCGGTGGCGTACTCGGGGTGACTGCCCACGTCGAGGTAGAGCCGGGCGCCGTTTCGGAGGAAGACGTTCGAACTGCGGCCCCACGACACGACTCGCCGGAAGAGGTAGCGAGCCACCTCGTCGGGGCTGAGCCGACGGTGGCCGTGGAACGTGCAGGTGACACCGAATTCGGTCTCGATGCCCATGATTCGTCGCTGCACCTCATCGAGACTACTTGTTGCTCGCCGGTCACGGAGGGCAAGCCGCGCCGAAGAAGGCGGCGGACCTTCGGTTGACATCCTCGCGGCGGTCCGTAAGGGCGCGGGCCTGTGGATAACTTCAGCGGCGTGGCCGCCGGTTCTGTCAGCATGAGCCATGGGGGAAATCGTTGAAGTCGACGTGTCGCAACTGCGCACCGTCGCCGACCGGGTCATGACCGCCGCCGACCGGATCGCCGAGATGCGTTGGCCCGAATTGAATCCGGACGACCTTCGCGGCACGGCCGTCGCCGGCGTCGCCGAACCGGCGCCCGTCGCGCCCGGACTCGCCGAAGTCGTCGCCATCATGCGCGGTTGGGCGCTCGCGGCCCGAATCTCGGCGGACGCGTTCGAACGCGCCGAACAACGCACCGGCGACCGCATCGGACGGTGACGCGGCCGACCATCGGCCAGGTCGAAGCGTGGCAGCCTGCCGCGCTGAACCGGCTGGCCGACGGGTGGGACGGCAATGCCCGGTTCCTGTCCGCGCACGCCGACACCCTGCCCGCCGATCTCAGCTTCTGGACCGGTACGGCCGCCGACGCCGCCGGCATGAAGGCGAAAAGCATTGTCGCGACGGCGGATACGCTCGCGCGGGCCCTGGTCTTGGCGGCCGCTGCCGCCCGCGACGGTGCCGCCCAGCTCGGCGCGGCCCGGGCCGGCGTGCTGACGCTGGTGGACACCGCGCGCTCGGAGGGCTTCACCGTCGACGACACCGGGTCGGTCGCGGTGCATGCCCCGCCGTCGTCGCTGCTGGTCACGCTGTCGGGCGGTGCGCCGTCCGTCGCCGCGGAGATGCTCACCGTGCGCGCCGACGAGCTGACCGACCGACTCACTGCGGCGCTGGATCGGCTGGACGCCGCGGACGCCGACGCCGCCGCCGACATCGCCGAGGCACTCGCGATCCCCCTGCCGGCCGGTGCGCAGACCGCCGACGCCGACGTCGTCGCCGCGTGGCCGACGACGAGCCAGGACGGGATCGCTGCCCAGATCGCGGCGCTGACGCCCGAGCAGCGCCAGCGGTTGGTCCACGAGTTTCCCGAGCAGGTCGGCAACACCGACGGCGTGCCGTGGGAGATGCGGGTTCAGGCCAACCGCACCAACGTCGCGCAGGCCGTGCTGCGCGAACCCGACCCCGAACGCCTTGCGGTGTACCAGGAGCTGCTCGGTGAGATCGACGACCCCGCAGGCAAACACGGCCGCCTCGACCGTCAGCTCCTCGGCTTCGATCCCGCACG
>NZ_LZJE01000084.1:0-9009 GCF_001666865.1 Mycobacterium sp. E136 | reverse complement strand
GTTCGGAGCTGGCGCGCCAACTGTCGGACCGGTTGACGATGGTGCACGGCGTCCGCATCACCCAACGCATGGACCTCGGCGAGTCGGTGCTGCATCGCTACGACCCCGAGACAAAGACGCTGGTACTCAACAACCATCTCTCCTCGGGCCAGACCGTGTTCAAGATGGCCGCCGAACTGGCATATCTGGAGTTCGGCGGCCTCATCGACAAGCTCGTCGACGAAGGCAAGTTCACCAGCGACGAGTCGACCCGCTTGGCGCGGATGGGGCTGGCCAACTACTTCGCCGCCGCAATGATGTTGCCCTACACGCAGTTTCACGATGTCGCGGAGAAATTCCGTTACGACGTCGAGCGGGTCTCGGCGTTCTATTCGGTCAGCTACGAGACGATCGCGCACCGCCTCTCGACCCTGCAACGGCCGTCCATGCGTTGGGTGATGCGGACGCCGTGCACCATCGTCAACCGGTCCGACAGTTGGCGCGCCAGCTCCGAACGCTGCATCCGCATGCGGATGGTGAGATCTTCTGCGGCGGTGTCGAGTTCGTGCAGATAGTTCTGCCGTTCGTAGAAGTAGTCGCGGACTTCCTCGTGCGGCATGGTGATCGCGCCCGAACCTGAGCTGAAGCCCCCGCCGCCGGCGTTGAACCGGTCCTCGGTGGCCGCCGCCAACTGGGTGGTGGTCAGCTGGTAGCGGCGGTGCAGGTTCACCATCGCCCGGGCCAAGTTGGGGTGCGCGGCGACCATGTCCGCGATCTCCGTGAGGTCGACGTCGATGTCGAGATCCCGGTCGAGCGTGACCTCGCGCAGCTCGGCGACCAGCCGGGTGTCGTCCTCGGAGGCGAAGAACGTCGCATCGACGCCGAACACCTCCGTGATGCGCAGCAGGACCGCGACGGTCAGGGGGCGCACGTCGTGCTCGATCTGGTTGAGATAGCTCGGCGAGATGTCCAGCATCTGCGCCAGCGCCGCCTGGCTGAATCCGCGCTCGCTGCGTAGCTGCCGAACCCGTGATCCGACAAAGGTTTTCGCCACGTCAACCAGGGTAGCAACGATGCGAAGAGGTCCTTCGCATTGTTGGCAGATCGGCCGTTGTGGCAGGATCAGCGGTCGTGAGCACCAAGAAGGGGTCGGCAGCAGGCGCCGCGCAGGGGCTGGCCAAGACCATGATGCCCGTCCCTGATCCGCACCCCGACGTCTTCGATATCGAGTGGCCGCTGCGGGTCGCGGACGTGGACCGCGAAGGCCGGCTGAAGTTCGACGCCGCGACCCGTCACATCCAGGACATCGGCTCGGACCAGCTGCGGGAGCTGGGCTTCCAGGAGACCCATCCGCTGTGGATCGTGCGCCGCACGATGGTCGACATGATCCGCCCGATCGAATTCCAGGACATGCTGCGGCTCCGCCGCTGGTGTTCGGGCACGTCGAACCGGTGGTGCGAGATGCGGGTGCGTATAGAAGGCAGGCGGTCAGGCCTCGTGGAGTCGGAAGCCTTCTGGATCAACATCAACCGCGAGACTCAGGGGCCGGCCCGGATCTCCGACGACTTCCTCGAGGGCCTGCGGCGCACGACCAACGTCGACCGGCTGCGGTGGAAGCCGTACCTGTCGCCGGGCAGTCGCGAGGACGCCGACGAGATACGGGACTACCCGGTCCGGGTCAGCGACATCGACATCTTCGATCACATGAACAATTCGGTGTACTGGTCGGTGATCGAGGACTACCTGCTGCACCACCCCGAACTGGAGCGGTTTCCGCTACGCGTGACGATCGAGCACGACGCCGCGGTGGCACTCGGCGACAGACTCGAGATCCTCAGCCACACGTTCCCGCCCGGTTCGACGGACAAATTCGGTCCGGAACTGACGGACCGCACTGTTACAACGCTCACATATGCGGTCGGCGACGAGGCCAAGGCCGTCGCATCGATCTTCAAACTCTGATCATCGCCCGTTTAACAGTACGGGCGTACTGACCTGCGCATATGGCTACTGGTCGGTAACTACTGAACCGGTCAAGCGCAAGTCGATCTTCGCAAAATTCGCTAATCCGGTGGAGTGGTTGGCGAAAGTTGGCACTCGAAACGGCTGGACCTGCGCTAATGGAGTAAGGCATCCTCGTGGTAGCGAATCCGCTGAACCGTTTGGGTGTTAACAAGCCGGGCACTCCGGCCGCGCCGCAGCGATAGTGAACAGATTGAAGGAGCGCCATGTCAACCGTTGGCAAGCCGAAGAGCGCAGAGGAAATTCAGCGCGACTGGGACACCAATCCCCGTTGGAAGAACGTCACCCGTGAGTACTCCGCTGAGGACGTCGTCGCGCTGCAGGGCACCGTGGTCGAGGAGTCGACCCTGGCCCGCCGCGGCGCGGAGATCCTGTGGAACCAGCTGCACGACATGGAGTTCGTCAACGCGCTCGGCGCGCTGACCGGCAACATGGCCGTCCAGCAGGTCCGTGCCGGCCTGAAGGCCATCTACCTGTCCGGGTGGCAGGTCGCCGGCGATGCCAACCTGTCCGGCCACACCTACCCCGACCAGAGCCTGTACCCGGCCAACTCGGTGCCGCAGGTGGTCCGCCGCATCAACAACGCGCTGCTCCGTGCCGATGAGATCGCCAAGGTCGAGGGCGACACCTCGGTCGAGAACTGGCTGGTGCCGATCGTCGCCGACGGCGAGGCCGGCTTCGGTGGCGCGCTGAACGTCTACGAGCTGCAGAAGGCGATGATCGCCGCCGGTGTCGCGGGCTCGCACTGGGAGGACCAGCTGGCCTCGGAGAAGAAGTGCGGCCACCTCGGTGGCAAGGTGCTGATCCCGACCCAGCAGCACATCCGCACGCTGACCTCCGCGCGCCTGGCCGCGGACGTCGCCGACGTCCCGACCGTCGTGATCGCGCGCACCGACGCCGAGGCGGCCACCCTGATCACCTCCGACGTCGACGAGCGCGACCAGCCGTTCATCTCCGGTGAGCGGACCAAGGAAGGCTTCTACCGCGTCAAGAACGGCATCGAGCCGTGCATCGCGCGTGCGAAGGCCTACGCGCCGTACGCCGACCTGATCTGGATGGAGACCGGCACCCCCGACCTCGAGCTGGCCAAGCAGTTCGCCGAGGGTGTGCAGGCCGAGTTCCCGGACCAGATGCTGGCCTACAACTGCTCGCCGTCGTTCAACTGGAAGAAGCACCTCGACGACGCCACGATCGCGAAGTTCCAGAAGGAGCTCGGCGCGATGGGCTTCAAGTTCCAGTTCATCACGCTGGCCGGCTTCCACGCCCTGAACTACTCGATGTTCGATCTGGCCTACGGCTACGCCCGCAACCAGATGAGCGCGTACGTCGAGCTGCAGGAGCGCGAGTTCGCCGCCGAGGAGCGCGGATACACCGCGACCAAGCACCAGCGCGAGGTCGGCGCCGGGTACTTCGACCGGATCGCCACCACGGTGGACCCGACCAGCTCGACCACCGCGCTGAAGGGTTCGACCGAAGAGGGTCAGTTCCACTGACATCTCGGTGAGTAAGCCAAGCCCAGTAGGCTCACGAGGCCCAACGGCTTGTCATCAGGCCCCGTCCTTATATTGGGCGGGGCCTGATGTTGTGGAGAGGACGCAATGAGGATTGAACGAGTGGGCGTGGTCGGCGCCGGACAGATGGGCAGCGGCATCGCCGAGGTGTCGGCGAAGTCCGGCGCGAACGTCGTCGTCTACGAGCCGTCCGAGGAACTCGTCGAGGCCGGGCGCAAGCGGATCACAGGATCGCTGGAGCGGGCGGCGAGCAAGGGCAAGCTCTCCGAGGCCGATCGCGATGCGACGCTGGCGCGGTTGAGCTACACGACCAACCTGTCGGATTTGGCCGATCGCCAGCTGGTGATCGAGGCCGTCGTCGAGGACGAGGCCGTCAAGGGCAAGATCTTCGCCCAGCTCGACGAGATCATCACCGACCCCGACGCCGTGCTGGCATCGAACACGTCGAGCATCCCGATCATGAAAATCGCTGCGGCGACTAAGAATCCGAGCCGCGTGCTGGGGTTGCACTTCTTCAATCCAGTGCCGGTGCTGCCGCTCGTCGAGTTGGTCAACACGCTCGTGACCTCGGACGGCGCGCTCGCGCGGGTTGAGCAGTTCGCCGGCGAGGTGCTGGGCAAGCAGGTCGTACGGTGTTCGGACCGTTCGGGTTTCGTCGTCAACGCGCTGCTGGTGCCGTATCTGTTGTCGGCGATCCGGATGGTGGAGTCGGGTGTCGCCACGGTCGAGGACGTGGACAAGGCGATCGTCGCGGGGCTGTCGCATCCGATGGGGCCGTTGCGGCTTTCGGACCTGATCGGCCTGGACACCATGAAGCTGATCGCCGACTCGATGTTCACCGAGCTGAAGGATCCGCACTACGCGCCGCCGCCGCTGTTGCTGCGGATGGTCGAGGCGGGTCAGCTCGGCAAGAAGTCAGGGCAGGGCTTCTACAGCTACTAGTGCCGAGCGCACGCGCCGCAGGACCCCGGCCCGGGCGTATCGCAGTTGCCGGCTGCTGACGCGGATGATGTTCCAGCCCTGCGCGGCAAGGTATTCGAGTCGTTCGATGTCGGCGGCATAGTGGTCGGGATTCGTCCAGTGGTGTTCTCCGTCGTACTCGACACCGATCTTCCACTGCGGCCAACCCATGTCGACTCGTCGCTTGCCAACACGGATCTGGGTGACGGGTCGCGGCAATCCGCTTCGCACGAGATGCAGCCGCAACTCGGTTTCCTTCGGCGATTCAGCGCCGCCGTCGACGAGGTCTAGTGCGCCGCGTAGCCGACGGATATGCCGGGCGCCGGGGTAGCGATCCGCGATCGCATGTACTTCGGCGGGAGTGCAACCGGTCGCGTTGAGCAACGCGTCGATGCGCACGATGGCCGTATCGCCGACGACGCGACGGCCCAGGTCGTAAGCGGTTCGCGCGGGCGTCGTGCAGTCGAGGCTGCCGCGAACACAGACCTCGTCGTCGGCGAGAGCGCCACGATGAATCACGATCCCCGGCGGGCCGGGCTGGTACGCGTGGGCGATCTCAGCCGGACCATCGTCGGGAAGCCAGCGTGTTCCGAGCATGGCCGCTGCGGAGTGTCCAACCAGCGTCGCTTCACCTCGCGACCACAGCCAAGCGGCGAGTGCTCTATCGGACGCAGTGAGTCGTACCCCTTCCGGTGCATAGATGTTGTTGTAGATCTTGACGTATTGCTTGCGGAGCATCTGGCGCGTCACCACGCCGGCCGCGAGCGCTTCGCTCGCAACGATGATTTTCTGCACATTTATTAGGCGCACCAGGCGGCCGATCGGTTCCACAACCGAGCGTCGTAATGATGACGAAATTCCGAGCAAATCCGTCATCTCTACGACTCTCGGCGCCAAAGGCCTCAGGAATCGAGCAGGCGCTTGCGTTCCGCTTCGACGTCGAAATCCGCAGGCGGATACGATAAGTCGAGACCCTCGAGCGCATGGATCAGCAGCTCGGTCACAGCGAGCCGGCTGAACCACCGGCGATCGCTCGGCACGACATGCCACGGTGCGTAGTCCGTCGACGTGCGATCGAGCACCGCCTGGTAGGCCTCCTGATACTGGGGCCACTTGAGGCGCTCGTCGATGTCGTCGGGGTTGTACTTCCAGTATTTCGTCGGGTCGTCGAGCCGCTCGAGCAGCTGCTTCTTCTGCTCCTCGAGCGAGATGAACATCGCCACTTTCACCAATGTCGTTCCGCCGTCGACGAGTTCGCGTTCGAACACGTTGATTTCGTCGTATCGCGCACCCCACACGTCCGGCGGCACCAGGTCGTGTACCCGAACGATCAGCACATCTTCGTAGTGCGACCGGTCGAACACGCCGATGTGTCCCGCCGGCGGCAGCGCGCGCCGGATGCGCCACAGGAAGTCGTGCGCCAGTTCCTCCTGCGTCGGCTTGCCGAACGCGGTGTAGCGCACGCCCATCGGATTCACGGCTCCGACAACGTGTTTGACGATGCCACCCTTACCCGCGGCATCCATGCCCTGCAGCACCAACAGCACCGAGCGGGAGTCGTCGGCGCCCTTCGAGCTGGCGTAGAGCATCTCCTGCAGCTCGGCGAGGCGGTCGCTGCGGTTGGCCTGCACCGGTAAGGCGTCGCTCTTGGAACCGTCGAACCCCGGTGTCGACGAGGTGTCCAGATCGGCGATCTTGTCGCCGGCCCGGAACCGCACCGCGTCGGCGATGGGCAACGCGCCCGATGAGCTCACTGGCTGTCTCGCGGCGGCAGCGCCGGCGACGGGTGCGGCTGACTCCGGAACGCCTCCAGCGACCCGCCCACTTCGACGATGCCGCACAACGCATTCCACGACAGCATGGTCAGGTAGTCGATCAGCTCGTCGGAGCTCATGCGCCGATTCGACATCCACGAGTGCGTGGCCAGTTGAACGCCACCGACGGTGTGGAAGGCCCACGGCTCGACACCGCCGGTGTCCATACCGGCCTCCTGCATCCGTCGGCGCAACATCACCGCCAGCATGCGGGCGATGATCTGCTCGGATGTCGCGATCGCGCGGCTCTTGCTCGCCGAGTTGTTCGCCATCACGAACTGATACGGCTCGGGTTCGGCGGCGACCGTCTCGACGTAGACGCGGATGACTTCGCGAGTCAGCGCGAAACCGTCCAGGTTCGACGACAGCGCGGCGGCCATGTTCGGGATCAGGGTGGTCTGGGCGAACCGCATCATCACCGCGGTCGTGAGATCGTTCTTGTCGACGAAATAGCGGTACAGCACCGTCTTCGAGACACCGATTTCGGCCGCGATCTCATCCATGCTGACGCCGCTTCCGCGGCGCCGAATCGCCTCCAGGGTGCCATCCACCAGCTCGTTGCGACGTTCCACCTTGTGTTTGTGCCAACGCCGCTTGCGGCCATCTGTCTTGACCGCGATCGCTTCGGACTGTTGTGCCACTATCCCCGTGATCCGTTCCCTAGTTCCCCTCGATAGTACGGCTGATCTTGACACCGCGGGTTGTCGGACCGGGGGCCCAGCGCGACGTAGCGGATGATGGAGGAGTGGCACACAGACCGAGCGCCGGACGACCCGCTCCGACGGCTCCGACCGCTCCGCGGAGAAGCTTCGCCGAGTCCCTAGCCGGGGCCGACTCCGCCGCCGACGCGGAACGCCGCCGCGCCCTGAGGCGCATGAAAGTCGTCGCACTGAGCTTCCTGATCGGTGCCACGGTCGTCTTCCTGCTCTGTACGTGGGCCCAGTCCACGGGTGATGCGCCCGGATGGGTCGGCTTCGTACGCGCGGCCGCGGAGGCCGGCATGGTCGGCGCGCTCGCGGACTGGTTCGCGGTCACCGCGTTGTTCAAGCACCCGCTCGGCATCCCGATCCCGCACACCGCGATCATCAAGCGCAAGAAAGACCAGCTCGGAGAGGGCCTCGGCGCCTTCGTTCGGGAGAACTTCCTATCGCCGGAGGTCGTGTCGACCAAGCTGCGCGATGCCGATGTCGCCGGCCGGCTCGGGAAATGGCTCTCCGATCGGGCACACGCCGAACGGGTGGCCGCCGAGACCGCGACTGTGCTGCGGGTGCTGGTGGAAATGCTGCGCGACGAGGACGTTCAGGCCGTGCTCGACCGGATGATCGTCAAGCGCATCGCCGAACCGCAATGGGGTCCGCCCGTGGGCCGGGTGCTGTCCACGCTGCTGGCCGAACACCGGCAGGAGGCCCTGCTGCAACTGCTCGCCGACCGCGCCTTCCAGTGGTCGCTCAACGCCGGACCCGTCATCGACCGGGTGATCGAACGCGATTCACCCACCTGGTCCCCGCGCTGGGTGGACCACCTCGTCGGCGACCGCATCCACCGCGAATTGATGGACTTCACCGATAAGGTGCGCCGCAACCCCGACCACGAACTGCGGCGCTCGGCCACCCGGTTCCTGTTCGAGTTCGCCGACGACCTCCAGCACGACGAGGCCACCATCGAGCGCGCCGAGAACGTCAAGGAACAGGTCATGGCGCGCGACGAGGTCGCCCGCGCCGCCGAGACCGCGTGGACCGCGGCCAAACGCATTCTGTTCGAGTCGGTCGACGATCCCTCATCCACGCTGCGGACCCGGATCGCGGATTCGGTGATGCTCATCGGGGAGTCGCTGCGCGACGACGCCGACCTGCGCGACAAGGTCGACAACTGGATCATCCGGGCGGCTCAGCACCTGGTCGCCGAATACGGCGTCGAGATCACCGCGATCATCACCGACACCATCGAGCGCTGGGACGCCAACGAGGCCAGCCGCCGCATCGAACTCCACGTCGGACGCGATCTGCAGTTCATCCGGATCAATGGCACCGTGGTAGGTGCACTCGCGGGCCTCGTCATCTATTCGATAGCCCAACTTATGTTCTGACCTGCGCTAACTAGTGCTTGCAAAAGTTAGCACTCCGTCGTACGGTAGGGACGTCGCTTACTGGATACCCGATGCACGGAGGGCTTCGCATGTCGCAGGATGACAATCTTGCCGTCGTCGTGTCCAACGCTGCTCAGACCGCCGCCCAGGACATCGGCACCTTCATCCGAACACAACGCGAGGCCGCTCAGGTATCCGTACGACAGCTGGCCGAGAAGGCCGGCGTCAGCAATCCCTACCTCAGCCAGATCGAGCGGGGATTGCGGAAACCCTCCGCGGACGTACTGAACCAAATCGCCAAGGCGTTGCGGCTGTCGGCGGAGGTGCTCTACGTGCGGGCCGGGATTCTCGAGCCCAGCGAGAAGAGCGAGGTGCGCGACGCCATCGTCAACGACGCGGCGATCACCGAGCGCCAGAAGCAGGTGCTGCTCGACATCTACACGTCGTTCTGCCAGCAGAACGAGGCCGAAGTAGGCGAGCCCGGCAGCGAGACGGAAGAGGGGCTGACGACTGAATAGAGACCCCATTTTCTGATCACCACCGCAAATCGAACGACACCTTTGAGAAAGGAACACCATGGCCAAGAACACCCCCGCCAAGAACCAGCCCACCGTTGACGACCTGAAGGCGCCGCTGC
>NZ_LZJE01000083.1:0-86325 GCF_001666865.1 Mycobacterium sp. E136 | reverse complement strand
AGTTTCAGGCGTGCACGTCGACCGTCGAGGGATCCGCCGTGCGAGCGTCGGGTCCCGCGCTCGACTTCGACCAGCTGGACCCGGGCCGCTTCCCGACGGCACCGCGCGATCCGCTGGGCGTCGCCGGTGACCCGATGCTCGGCGTGGTGCTCGAAGGGCAGCGAATGGCCAACCACGTCATCGGGCCGTGGGAGATCGACCCGGCGATCAAGGACTGGTTTGGACTCGGAGCCATGGTGCTGCCCCGGGCCGAGGCGCTGGCCGCGATCGGGCCGATGAACGTCGCCGCGGCGGCGGCCCGGCACGACTTCGTCACCGGTTTCGCCACCACGCGCACCGAGAAGAACAAGCAGATCCTGCTCAACGCGGTGTTGCGCTTCGCCGACGACCGGGCCGCGAAGGCGGCCGGCGACGACATGGGCGATGCCGTGTCACAGCCTCAGGGCCCCGACGGGCCGTCGCCGAAGATGGACATCCCCGGCCATCCCGAGGCGCGCGCCAGCAGCCACACCGGAACCGATCGCAACATCGGAAAGTTCGGCGCGGTGCGGTCGTTCACCGCGCACGGCCCCTACGTGATGATGCAGCTGGCGCAGGCGACCGCGGGTGTGGACGCCGCCGCCCGGCTGGTCACCAAGAGCATCGACATGCAGGCCTCCGAGATCGACAAGTTCCGCGCCACGGCCCCCGACGAACTGGCCGACATCTCGATCGATCCGACCGGGCTGCTCGCCCGCACCCTGCCGCTCGACGGTCGGGACCCGACCTTCACCAAGGGCGGCACCTACGAACGGCGCGGTGCGCTGCACTTCCAGTCCGATCCCGTCCGGTCCGACAAGCTCTTCTCCGACACCGGCGTCGACCTCGTCGCGATGGGCGGCACGACGGTTTACGAGGCCGAGGACGGCGCGGGGGCCGAGGTCGTCGTCGAGGAGTTCGCCGACGAGGTGTCGGCGACCGCCAAACCGGCCAACCCGGTCCCGGACATGCCGGGCAGCCGATGCCTGCGCACGGACGACGGAGCCTTCTACTGCCTGGCCACCGCCGACCGCTACACCATCGAGACCAGCGCCCCGACTCTGCTTGCGGCGCAACAGATGACGGCCGCGCAGTACATCATGCTGATGAGCTAGCCAGCACCCCGCCGAGCACCAGCGCGGCCAGTTTCTCGGCGGCCGCGTCGACGTCCCTGATGCGGCGCACGCACACGGCGTACCAGGCGCCGCCGGCGATCACGTCCATGATCGTGTCGGCGCCGATGCCGGGTCGGGCGACACCGTCGGCGACCGCGGCGGCCACCCGCTCACCGAGCTGGCTGCGCGCCGTCGCCTCCAGGCGATCGCTGAGCACGCGGCGCATTCCGCGGTCCGAGCGCAGATCGCTGAGCAGACCCGGAATCGCCTCGCGCACGGCGGGATCGGCATACATGGCCAGCGCCCCGCGACACAGCCGGGTGATCTCCTCGGCGAAGTCGTCGGCGGGCCGTCCCGGGCCGAGGTCCGGAAACAGCGCCTCGTGGACGAGGTGCGCCTTGGACCGCCACCGGCGGTAGACGGCCGGCCTGCTGACGTTCGCCGTCGTCGCGATCAGGTCGATCGTGGTGTTCGCGTAGCCGCGCTCGGTGAGCAGCCGACGCGTCGCGGCCAGAACGTCGGCATCGATGGACGGGTCGCGGCGTGAGCCCTGGCGCCGGCGCCGCGGCGCAACGGTGTCGGCCATTTCCGTCCCTTCATCACACGTTGTCGTTACAGTGTGTCACAACAAAGCGTGCATGGAGGAGGAGGGCAGCGTGACCGCAGAGCTCACCACGCCACTCGCCGCGCCGGGAGACGACGGCCGGCACCTGTACACCTGCCCGCTGTGTGAGGCCATGTGCGGGTTGGAGATTCACGTCGACGGTGGCCGCGTCGCCGGCATCCGCGGCAACCCCGACGACACCTGGAGCCGCGGCCACATCTGCCCGAAGGGCGCGACGCTCGGCGCGGTGCACGAGGACCCCGACCGGATCCGCCGCCCGCTGATCAAGGTCGACGGGCAGTGGCGGGAGGTGAGTTGGGACGACGCGTTCCGCCGGTGCACCGAGCTGCTCGCGCCGGTGATCGAGAAGTACGGCATCGGCGCGGTCACCTGTTATACGGGCAACCCACTCGCACACTCGTTTTCGCTGGGCCGCTACACCGGTGTGCTGCTGGGCATGTCCGGCATCCCGCTGAGCTACTCGCCCGGCACGGTCGACCAGTGGCCGAAGAACCTGTCGTCGCACCTGATGTACGGCGGGTGGTGGTCGTTTCCCGTACCCGACATCGAACGCACCGACCTGCTGGTGATCATGGGCGCCAACCCCGCCGCCTCGCAGGGCTCGCTGCTGGCCGCGCCCGACGTGATGGGCATCATCGATGCGATCCGCAGGCGCGGCAGGGTGATCGTGATCGACCCCGTCCGCACCGCGACCGCGGCCAGGGCCGACGAGTGGCTGCCCATCACCCCGGGCACGGACGCCGCGCTGCTGTTGGCGGTCGCACACACGCTGTTCGCCGAGGGACTGGTGTCGCTCGGGCGCTTGGCCCCACACGTCGACGGGCTGGAGCGGATGCGCGAGGTGGCCGCGGACTGGCCGCCGGAGCGCGTCGCCGCAGTGACCGGAATCGGCGCCGAGCGCATCAGGGGATTGGCACGCGAGCTGACCGGCACCGACCGCTCGGTCGTGTACGGCCGAATCGGGTTGTGCAACCAGGAGTTCGGCAGCCTGGCCAGCTGGCTCGTCGACGTCGTGAACATCCTCACCGGGCACTTCGACACTCCCGGCGGGGCGATGTTCCCGCGGGCCGCCGCATGGTCGGTGACCGTGCAACCGATCCCCGGGCTCGAGGACGGCGCCCCGGAGTTCGGCCGCTTCCGCACCCGCGTGCGCGGCGCCAAAGAGGTGCTCGGGCAGGTACCGGTGTCGTGCCTGGCCGAGGAGATCGCGACGCCGGGGGAGGGGCAGATCAAGGCGTTGATCACCGTGGCGGGCAACCCGGTGCTGTCGACGCCCGCCGGACACACCCTCGACGAGGCGCTGCCGATGCTCGACGCGATGATCGCGGTCGACATGTTGATCAACGAGACCACTCGGCACGCCGACGTGATCCTGCCCGCGCCGTCACCGCTCGAGCAGCCCCACCACGACGACCTGATCCTCAACTTCGCGATCAACAGCATCGCGAACTACTCGCCGCCCGTCTTCGAACCCGAGGACCCCGACCGGCCGCAGGAGTGGGAGATCCTCATCCGGCTCACCGGCCTGTGCGCGGGCACGCCGGCCGAGGATGTCGACGTCGCCGCGATCGACGACGGGTTCTTCGATTACATGGCCTTCACACAGGGCCTCGACGGCGCCGAGATCCGCAAGCACTACACCCATGGCGGCCCCGAGCGCATCCTGGACCTCACGTTGCGCACCGGGCCGTTCGGTGACCGCTACGGGGAGAACCCGGACGGCCTGACGCTCGAGAAGCTCAAGGCGCAGCCCAACGGCGTCAACTTCGGGCCGATGGTGTCGCGGATACCCGAGGTGCTCGACACCGCCGACCAGAAGATCCGGCTGGCTCCGCAGTACCTGCTCGACGACCTGCCCCGGCTGGCTGCGCGCCTGGACCGTGCGCCCGATGAACTGGTGTTGGTGAGCCGACGGCACCTGCGCTCCAACAACTCCTGGCTGCACAACGTCGCGCCGCTGATGAAGGGCCGCGACCGGTGCACGCTGCTGATGCACACCGACGACGCGGTCAAGCGCGGTGTCGCGACCGGCGACCTCGTATGCGTGAGCTCCTCGGGAGGTGAGATCGAGGTGGCGGTCGAGGTGACGGACGCGATCAAACCCGGCGTCGTCTCGATGCCGCACGGCTGGGGCCACGGCAAGCCCGGCACGCGGATGTCCGTCGCCAATCAGGCGCCCGGGGTGAACACCAACATCCTGTCGCCGCCGACGTTCGTCGACGAACCGTCCGGCAACGGCGCACTCAACGGCATCCCGGTGACCGTCGTCGCCGCGGCGACCTGACAAGATCGGACCGTGGGCAAGAACGAACGCGCGAAGATCGTCATGTCCGACGACGAGATCGCCGAATTCATCGAACGCAGCCGCACCGCCACCATGGCGACCGTGCTGCCAGACGGGCGGCCGCACCTGGTCGCGATGTGGTACGCCGTGCTCGACGGCGAGATCTGGTTCGAGACGAAAGCCAAGTCGCAGAAAGCGGTCAACCTTCGCCGCAATCCGACCGTCACCGTGATGATCGAGGACGGCGACACCTACGACACGCTGCGCGGCGTGTCGATCGACGGCAGGGCCGAGATCGTCGACGACCCCGAAACCGTTCTGCGCGTTGGCATCAGCGTGTGGGAGCGCTACACGGGGCCGTACTCCGACGAGATGCGGCCGTTCGTCGACCAGATGATGAACAACCGCATCTGCGTGCGGGTGGTGCCGCTGCGCACGCGGAGTTGGGACCACCGCAAGCTCGGCATGCCGGCGATGCCGCTGGGCGGCAGCACGGCCCAATACCTAGGTTGATCGCATGGATCCGAACAACAAGCCCAAGCAGCTGAACTCGCCCGTCGTCGATCGGGTCATGAAGTACGCGGGCAAGGCGCACGTGTGGGTGTACCGCCGCACCGGCGGCAAGATCGGTGCGAACTGGCGGGTGGGCGCGGGGCTCAAGAAGCCGGTGCCGACGTTGCTGCTCGAGCACATCGGGCGCAAGTCCGGCCGACGGCTGGTGTCGCCGCTGGTGTTCATCAACGACGGCGACGACGTCATCGTGGTGGCCTCGAAGGGCGGCAGCGACACCGACCCGCAGTGGTACCGCAATCTGGTCGCGAACCCGGACGCCTACATCGAGATCGGTTCGGACCGCCGCGCCGTGCGCGCGGTGACCGCGACGCCCGAGCAAAAGGCCCGGCTGTGGCCGAAGCTGGTCGAGGCGTATGCCGACTTCGACACCTATCAGGCGTGGGCCGACCGGGAGATCCCGGTGGTCATCCTGCAACCACGCTGACGACACGCCGAGTGCGATCCATCTCACACTCCTGAAGCGTTCGGCCGCCCCCGCACACCGGGTAGCCAACTGGACAGGTGCACCCCAGCGCCGACCCAAACCGTCAACGCTTAAGGGGCGATTTCTATATATGAGTACCACCACCTTGCTGAACCAGTTGCGTACGATTCTTGACCTCACGCACACCGAGATTCAGGTCGCCGAGACCCGGATCACGCAGGCGCGCACCGAGGCTGTTCGTCGCGAGCTGACTCAGAACGCGGAGAACGGCCGCATCCGCGCCGAGGCGATCGAGAAAGCGATCCGCGACCTGGGCGGATTCCCCGACACCATCGGCCCGTTCCTGGGCCGCGCCGCCGCCGCGGTGAAGGCGCTGACCGAGCAGGCCCAGCCCTTCGACGAGGCGCTGCTGGGCGATCTGGCGCTCGAGGATCAGCTGCTCGACCGCGCCCGCTACATCAAGGCGCTCGCGGTCGCCGCGAAGAAGCCCGACGTGCAGGAACTCGCGGATCGCCTGATCACCGCGCACTCCGCGACGGTGAACTGGCTGACGACCGTTCTGGCCGAGGACGCGCTCGGCGGCCCGGCCGCGCTGCAGCGCACCCCGCTGCAGGCCGCCGCGGGTACCGCGGTGAAGCTGGTCAACCTGCCGGGTCAGTGGTCGGCGCAGTCGGTCGAGCGGCTCGCGGAGCTGCTGCGTTCGGCTGGACCGGCCGTCGATGACCTGCGTGAGCGGGCCCAGCGGGCCAGCGAGATCACGTTCAAGGCGCTCGGTGCGTCGCGCGACGGTGCGCTGCGCAGCGCCGAGAAGGTTGTCCGCCGCGAAGGCGCCGACGACGCGGCCGACGCGCTGCACAAGGCCCGTGCCGAGGGCGGTGTCGTCGACGCCGACGAGCTGCCGATCGCCGGATACGAGGATCTCAACCTCAGCGACGCGGTCGCGGCGGTGAAGGATCTCGACGATCCGTCGGACATCCGCACGATCATCGCCTACGAGGAGATGCACAAGAACCGCCAGCGGTTGGTGTCGGCAGCGCAGACGCGCCTGGCCGATATCGCTCAGGAGGTCGTCGGCATCAGCTGACCGAGACCACATGGATGGCACGAAGCACCCCGCGGGAAACCGCGGGGTGTTTCTTCTGTCGCAGGGGTTTTCGAGATCGGTGCGAGGGGCGATCGCGCGCTACATGCGTGGCGGGGTGAAGCCCGGATTCGCCAGCGCGTTGGCGACGCCGCCGCCGATCGGCCCGTACTCGTCGACGATCGTCGCGGTTCCAGTCGCCACGCCCGCGTCGCTGAAGTGGGTGAGCGCGGCGAGCCCGAGATAGGCGCCCTTCGGCAGCCGCGACAGCGACAGCGTGTAGTCGGCGTTGATCCACTGCAGACCGCTGGGACCGAAGTGTGTCAACGAGCTCACCATGTCGCCGGCCATCGCGGCGCGGGTGAACGGGGTGAGTTCGACGCCTTCGACGAGCGGCCGAAAGTCGCGGACCCACAGGTGTTTCGGCCCCGAGTGCTGCCAGTTCATCAGGCCCTCGCCGGGCCCGGGTTCGCGGCCGTCCCTGCCGTAGGTCCACACCAGCGTCGAGAGTTCGCGGGGGATGGGATCGGGTGTCGGCGGCAGCGGCGGCATGGTGACCGGCGTCGTCCAGATCTCATCGGTGGGCTGTTCGCCGTGCCGAAGGAACAGGGCGGTTGCGCGCGCGACGGTCGTGTCGCCCTGCGTCATCAGCGCGTCGACGAGCTTGAGGCGCCGGCCTTCGCGGACGACGGAGGTTTCGACGCGGACGGCGGCCAGCGCGGCCGGGCGGAACAGGTCGACGGTCAGGCGGGCAGGCTGGAAGTCCGGGTCGCCGGCGTCGCGTTCGGCGACGTGTCCGAGCAGACCGCCGGCGTAGTTGCCGCTGATCGTCTGCCCCCACGGCCCGCGCGCCATCGGCGAGGGCACGAAGGCATCGCCATCGGGGGTGAAAAACGCGGCCACCATCGCGAAGACGATAGCGGGTTAGCGGACCTAACGATTAGCCAGCCACTGCTCGACGTCGTCGGACACCGGATCCACGACGTCGCTGTACTCGTCGTGCTTCTCGACGTAGGAGGCGACCATCTTGCAGACGGGCACGATGCGCAGCCCGGCATCGCGGGTCTTCTGCAGCGCCTCGCCGATCAGGATCGTCGCCAGGCCGCGGCCCTCGAAGTCGCTGTCGACTTCGGTGTGGGTGAAGACTCGCTGACCGTCGCGGTCGGCGAACTCGGCAAACCCGACCTTCTTTTGATCGACGGCGATGGCGTAGCGGTCGGCTTCGGCGGTGACCTCGGTGGGCGCGCCGGTCTTGTCGGTCGTCATGGTTCCTCTATACCCGCGGTTTGCGTCGCGGACGCAAGGTCGCGTTGGGCAGCGGGGGAGCGGGCAGCCGCGTCACCGCGCCGCGGTATCCCTGCACGGCGCCGAAGCGGTCGTCGCCGTCCTCCCACTGCCTGCGGTACGACGCGATGTCGTCGTGGCTGCGGCCGAGGAAGTTCCACCACATGATCAGTTCCTCGGGAAACGGCGGCCCGCCGAGCAGCACCAGCCGGGCGGGCTCGTCGCCGCGGTTGGCCAGGTGCAGCCGGTCGGCCCCGGCGGCCTGGAACGCCAGATCAGCGACGTCCAGCGCCGTGTCACCAACCGCAACGTCGCCGTGGTCGAGCAGCACCCCGTGCTCGAACTCCCGATCGACCTCCAGCGTCAGCTCCGCCTTGGTTTCGAGGTCGACCTGCGCGCCGAGCAGCGGCGTGAACGTGTGAACCGGTGACCGCTCGCCCTCTAGTTCGCCGATGAACACCCGCAGCGTCGCACCCTCGTACGCCCGCGGCGCCGGTACGTAATGCTCGAAGCCGCGGCCGGTGTCGCGTGCCCCGTCGGGCAGAGCCACCCACAACTGCACGCCGTGCAGGATCGCGGTCGCGTCGGTCGACACCTCCGAGTGGCAGATGCCCGCGCCGGCCGTCATCAGGTTGAGCTCGCCGGGCCGCACCATCGCATGCACACCGGCGCTGTCGCGATGCTCGACTTCGCCGCTGAACAGCCAGCTGACTGTCTGCAGTCCTGTGTGCGGGTGCGGCGGCACATCCATACCCGTACCGCCGCGTACATCGTGCGGGCCGTAGTGGTCGGCGAAGCACCATGCCCCGATCAGCGATCGCTCACGCTGCGGCAGCGTACGCCGCACCCGGATCGCCCTCGGCCCGCCCAGCGGCACCTCCCGCGGATGCAGGACACCCGCGAACGGGGCTGCCGCGCAGGCGACTTCGGCCGGTGCCGGGTCGGTATTGCTCACCAACCCACAGTAGGGCTATCCCGTGTCCGTCATCGCCGAACGGATCACCTCCAAATCGTCGTCGCCGATCTTGAAAACCCCGAAGCGGAACTTGTAGCCCCACCGCACCTTGTCCTCGATGAAGTCCAGGTGCTCGAGGAGCGGGCGGATCGGCGTCTCGTGCGCGTCGAGGAAGTCGACGTTGCGTCGCCACCGCTCTCCATCCGGGGAGGCCGGATCGAGGTAGGGCTCGTCGTCGGAGACCTGTCCGATCGCGGTGAACGCCTGCAACGGCGGCCCGTCGGGATAAATGGTGCGCGGTGAGTAGAAGACGATCCAATCGCCGCGCGCCATCCTGCGCAGCATGTGCGGTTTGCCGTGATTGGCCTGCGTGAAGCGGCCGCGCACGCCGAGTTCGACATGATCGCGGCTGACTGTGTTGATCCAGTTCGTCATGCCCGAACGCTAAGCGCCACGGCCGACAGGTTCGGACGCCGCGAGAAGTGCCTGTGGATAACTCGCGCCGCCGTCGCCTGATTAGCATCGGACGCCGTGAGTGACGAGTCGCTGCGCGACGACCACGCCGAACTCCTACGACGCCGCGAACTCACCGAGGACGCGGCCCGACCGGACGCCGTGGCCCGGCGACATGCGGCCAACGCCAGGACCGCACGGGAGAACATCGCCGACCTCGTCGATGACGGTTCGTTCGTCGAATACGGGCGGTTCGCGATCGCGGCGCAGCGGCACCGCCGCGACCTCGACGACCTGATCGCCCGCACCCCCGCCGACGGTCTGGTCGCCGGCACAGCACGCGTCAACGGCGACCTCTTCGGCGACGAGCGCAGCGCGTGCGCGGTGCTGTCCTATGACTACACGGTGCTCGCGGGGACCCAGGGGGCGCTGGGTCACCGCAAGAAGGATCGGCTGTTCGAGCTGATCGAGCGGTTGCGGCTGCCGACGGTGTTCTTCGCCGAGGGCGGCGGCGGGCGGCCGGGTGACACCGACATCCCGTCGGTCTCGGCGCTCGACGCCCGCGCGTTCAAGCTGTGGGCGGCGCTGTCGGGCGTGGTGCCGCGGATCGCCGTCGTGCACGGCCGCTGCTTCGCAGGCAACGCCGTCATCGCCGGGTGTGCGGACCTGATCGTCGCGACCGAGAACACGTCCATCGGCATGGGCGGGCCCGCGATGATCGCCGGCGGCGGGCTCGGTGACGTGCCACCCGACGAGGTGGGCCCGATCAGCATGCAGGCGCCCAACGGCGTGGTCGACGTCGTCGTCGCCGACGAGGCCGACGCGGTCGCGGTGACCAAGCGGCTGATCGGCTACTTCCAGGGCCGGACCGAACCGGGACCGGTTGCCGACCAAACCCGTTTGCGCACAATCGTTCCGGAGCGTGCCCGCCGCGCCTATCAGGTCGCCCCGATCATCGAGACGATCGCCGACGAGGGATCGGTGACGTTCCTGCGGACGAAGTTCGCGCCGGAGATGGTGACGGCGCTGGCGCGCGTACACGGCCGACCGGTTGGCGTCATCGCGAACAACACGATGGTGATGGCCGGTGCGATCACGGCCGCTGCCGCTGACAAGGCGGCGCGTTTCCTGCAGCTGTGCGACGCGTTCGGGTTGCCGGTGCTGTCGCTGGTGGACTGTCCCGGCTACATGGTGGGCCCGGCGGCCGAATCCGAGGCGCTGGTGCGGCGGGCGTCACGGATGCTGGTCGCCGGGGCATCGCTCGAGGTGCCGCTGATCGCGGTGATCCTGCGTCGCGGTTACGGATTGGGCGCGCAGGCGATGACCGGCGGCAGCCTGCGCGAGCCGGCGCTGACGGTGGCGTGGTCGGGGGCGCACCTGGGACCGATGGGCCTGGAGGGCGCGGTTCGGTTGGGCATGCGCAAGGAGCTCGAGGCGATCGCCGACGACGACGAGCGCGAGGAGCGGGTCCGGCAGGCGACGGCGGCCGCGCAGGAAAATGCGAAGGCGCTCAACGCCGCTGCGCTGTTCGAGATCGACGACGTGATCGATCCTGCGGACACCCGCGAGATCATCATCAACACCTTGACCGCCGCCACAGCGCACACCCCCGGGCGCCAGGGTCGACGGTTCGTCGACACCTGGTAGCCGGGGAGAGAAGAAGGGGACGGTGCCGCCTGCGCCTCTCGGCGAGTGGTCGCTCGAAGCGACGATTGTGGTTGGGGCCCGGGGCATGCCCGGCACCGTCGCATCCATCAACCGGAGTCGGCCGCGAGATATTCCGAGGATGGGTCGCCCGCCGCCGACCCCCCGGATGCGGCGGCGGGCGAACCGAACCTCACGCGGATTCCGCGTAGAACCGGCGTTCGCGGACCGGCTGTCCGTGCCGTTCGGCCAGCGATTTCAGCTGCCTCAGAGCAAACGTGCGACCGCGCCCGCCCTCGGGCACGTAGATGCCCGCCCAGAGGCCTTCGGCGCGCGGTAGCTCGCAGGCTTCCCGTGCGCACAGCCACCGGCGGGGGCACGCCCGGCAGATCGCCTTGGCCTGTTCGTCGGCCGACGTCGTCCATCTCTCCGGATCCCTGGTGCATGCGCCGACGGGCATCTCGTCCGATTCAGTCGTGTGCATCTGCGAAACTCCTCCGTGCCGAATGCAGCGCGTCGGCTGCGATGGTGGAAAACGTAGCGCATAAACCGTAGCGATGCAACGGTTATATACTCTGGTCGATCGGCTGCGCCGCCGAGAGTCCTCTGACCTGGTAGTTAGTCGGGTGGATCGAAGGGGCAAAAGCGTAGCAGCAGCCCTGCTAACCGCAGCAGAACCGGAGCATCGCCACGATTCGATCGGCGCCACGCCGCCCTAAGCCGTAGCGCGCTACATAACGACGGATACGATTACGGCGCCGTCTCATCCGCCCGCTTCGAGGACCCCACCGCCCCATGACCAATCCGGAGTCGACCGACGGATCGTCCGAGGCGCCCGATCCGGGGATGGCGCGGGCCGGTGCGGCGGCCGCCGCGCGACGCCGAGAACTCAACATCAGCCAACGCAGCCTGGCGGCCGACGGCATCATCAACGCCGGCGCCCTGATCGCCTTCGAGAAGGGCAGAAGCTGGCCGCGGGAGCGCACCCGAGCAAAGCTCGAGGAGGTCTTGCGCTGGCCCCCGGGCACGATCGCCAAGCTCCGCCGGGGAGAACCCGACCACCGTCCCGCGACGACGCCCGCGAGCGACGAGGTGCCGTTGATCGCCGAAGCCGTGATCACCGCCGCGAGGACGTTCGACTCGGCGATCGCTGCGTTGCCCGAAGCGGAGGATCCGGAGTTCGCGCCGAAAGCGGCCCAGATCCTCGCCGACCTTCGGCAGTTGGAAGCCGTGGCGGCGCGGGCCGCGCGGATAAGCCGGGTGACTCCACCGTTGATCAAGGCGTTGAGCGCGGTGCGGTCACGCTACGACGACCTGATGTTGCGCGCCGCGCACTCTCCCGGCGCGACCCTGGGCCAACGCCTCTACGCCGCGCGCCGTCAGGCGAACCTCACCATCTCCGAAACCGCCGAAGCGGCGGGCGTTTCCGACGACGACATCGTGCACGTAGAGGCGGGGGAGCAGGTGTCATCCGCGGCCGCGCAGGCAATGGCCGCGCTGATCGACGAACTCGGCTGAGCGCGTCAGTACCGCTCGCGGCTACGGTCGTCGCTGCTGGGGAAGTGATCGGCCAACGCGGCAGCGATCTCCAGGAACCGTCGACGGGTCTTCGTCGACATCTGCGAGGTTCCGTCGATGACGCCGCCGGGCCGCAGGTGACCGTCGAACGGCACCTCGACGACCCTCTGCCCCTGACCCGAAAACTGTTGCGCCAGAATAGAACGCGTGCGCTTATCGGCGTGTCCGTCGGAGTCGTTGAGCACGATGACCGTGCTCTGCAGCAGCCGGGTCAACCCGCGGGCGGCCAGCCAGTCCAGCGTCTGGCCCGCCGCGGCCGCGCCGTCGACCCACGGCGAGGACACCACGACCATCGCGTCCAGGTCACGCAACACCTCCTGCGTGACGGGTGAGTCCATCGTCGAACTGCAGTCGATGATCGAGATCGTGAAGTAGCGGTCCAGCCGTGAGGTCGCCTCGCGGTAGATCGCCGGGTCGAGGACCCGGCGGCGCGCGGGCGTGCCTTCACCGGCGAGCACGAACAACCCGGCGGCGTTGTTGCCGACGCGGCTGCGCACATCGGCGAAGGTCTCCAGGTGCTGATCGGACGCCAGCTCCCAGTACGAGCCCTGGGCCCTGGGGTCGACGCGGCTGCCGAGCTTGCCGAACGCGGTGTCCGCGTCGATCGCCACCACCCGGTCGTCCTGCCGCAGTTCGGCGAACACCGAGCCGAGGCTCGCCGAAACGGTCGTCTTGCCGACCCCGCCCTTGCCCATCACGCCGATCTTGTAGTGACCCCGCAGCGCTCCGCGGATCTTGGCCTCCAACTCGGCCTGGCGCACCTCGTCCGGACCCGGGCCGAGGTTCACCGATCCGAATGTGGCCCGGTAGACGACAAACCGCCAGCCCCGCGTCGGCGCCGGCTTGCGGGGCGGAACCAACTCGTCGGGCCTGATGCGTTCGGCGTAGGAACCGGGTTGCGGGGGCGGGACCTGCGGGCCGGGCGCCTGGGGACCGTGGCCCACCCACGGGCCCGGCGCCGGCTGCCCGGGCTGCTGCGGTGCCCTGGGAGCCGGCTGCTGTCGGGTGGGGTCGCCCCACATCCGTGGATCGGGACGGGTTGCGATGGGCCCGGTGTCGTCCAGGGAGTCGGGCGGCGGGCCGAACCGCGCGGGCTGCTCACGGAAGCTGGTGCGTGGCGGCTCCGGATCGGGGAATCCCGGAGGCGGCGTGGGCGTGGCCTCTGGTTCGGAGGACGACGGCTCACCGGCGGCGTCCTCGGAGCTCGCCCAGCCGAGTTCTCGTCGCAGCGCGTCATCGCGGTCCGTCAATGCGATCTCCTCCAGCTCGTGTCGCGGGTCCCCGCCCCAGTATCGACCACTGTTCCAGGCGCCCGTCGACCGCGCTTCCAGCAAACACCAAAGGCGGCTCGGTGGCGGTGGCGAGGGCTGCTGCGAGGTCCGATTGGGCGGCGCCAAAATTATCGTCTGCGTAACTTGCCAGTGTTGACGCTCGATGCAGGTCTCACCACGTACGGAGCGGGCCAGACCTGAGACTCAGCATTTGCTGATCTCGCCATAGGCCGTCTTATGCCGCCGAAATCCCACTGTGGGGATTAACTAGGAGTTCCCCGTACGTGCCGGGAGTGCTGATCAATGCAACGAAATTCCGTGTCATGAGCACCGCTGAACCGCTGGTACGCTGGCTCGCGGCGACGGGGCCTGCGCGTTCGGCTCCGGCCGCGTGTGGCTGATCCGCGGCAAAAGACTCGGGGTCTGTGCGCAAACGGTGGCGGTAGCGAGCACCGCCCGCCACCGCACCACGAAGGAGAGGGGCAAACGTCATGTCGGGTGACGATGTGCGCGTCTCCGCCACTCACCTCGCGGACCTGGCGGCCCGCCATGCGCGCACCGCTTCGGACGCCATGGCGACGGCACGCGCCGCCGAGGAGATCGGTGAAGCGGTCAGGAACACCCACGGCGACATCGCGGCCTCTACCGCCGGCGCGCTCGGGACCGTGCTGGACTCGCGGGGGCGCGCGGGCGCCAAGCTGGTCGACGCATCCGCGGCGCTGTCCGACACGCTCGCTGACGCGCTCGCGCACTACGACCGGACCGATGAGGCGGCGGCCTCGGTGTTGAACGCGCAGATGCAGGCGGATCGGACGTGAGCCCCGACGCCACGCACATCGACGACGTCGTCGGTGTCGAAGTCACCATCGACGGCATCCTGGTGATCGCCGACCGGCTCGGCCTCATGGAGTTTCCGACGGCGTTGGGCATCCGGCAGAACATCCCGCAGCCCGAACTGCGCGACCGTGTCTGGGAGCAGGTCGCTCGCGACCTGACCGCGCAGGGCGTGCTCGACGTCTTCGGCCAGCCCCATCCCGAGGTGGCGGCCATGGTCGACACCTTGAGCCGGGCGGACCGCACGCTGGAGGCGCGCTGGTGGCGGCGCGACGTCGGCGGCAAGCTCATTCGTTTCGTGGTCTGCCGAAAGGGCGACCGCCATGTCGTCGCCGCTCGTGACGGCGACATGCTGGTGCTGCAGCGGGTGGCCCCGCAGGTTGGTCTGGCGGGCATGGTGATGACCGTCCTCGGTACCGCCACGCCTGCGGACGTCGAACCGCTCACCGGTGTGGCGAGCAAACTCGCCGAGTGCCGCGACGCAAACCAGATCGCCGCTTACGGCATCGGCCCGTCTTCGGCGCGCGCATACGCCGACATCATCGCCGGCCCGGACAGTTGGGCGGAGATCACCGCGATCGAGCGGCATCCCGGCGGCACGTTCACACAGGCCGACGTCGCGGCAGGCGTGCTCGACTCGAAGTACGGCCGGATCGTGTCGATCCCGCGCCGCGTCAGCGGTGAACTCTACGGAAGCTTCCTGCCGGGCAGCGCCGACAATTTGGCGCGGGCACTGGACGGGTTGATCGAATTCCTGCCGTCGGGCAAGTGGTTCGACCATGCCACGCTCGAGTCAGCGGAGGCCGCGAATGGCGGATGAGACGTCGCCGGGCGACTTCGATGACGAGCGTGACGATATGGCCGCGCTGGACTTCGGCCCTCCCGGCGCGCCCGAGGAATCAGTTCTCGATGTGTTGGACGTCTACGGACACGCCGAGGACGACGCCCCGCAATCGCCGGATTCCGTTGTGACCGTGACGAACCCGCCCGGTACGGTCTCGGTGAGCGCCTTCCTCGACGGTCGCATCAGCCGCATCGGCCTATCCGAAAAGGCCGGCGGCCTGACCGAGTCCGTGCTCGCCGACGAGGTCGTCGTCGTGGCGGGTCTCGCCGCCCGGGACGCCCAGTCGGCGCAGTACGCCAGCATGCTCGAGGGCATGCGCGAACAGGGTCACGACGACGCGGCGACCCGCGACTTCCTCACCCGCGACCTCGGATTGCCCAGCCCCGAACAGGCCCGCGCCGAACGCGCACGGGTGTTCTCGACACGATATGCCGGTGACCATGACTGAGCATCTCGCGAGCCTGTTCGGAAGTGCGGTCGGAATGCTGGCCAGCACACCGGCGCGATCATTCGAAATCTTCACGGAGATCACCAATTTCGACGAATCCGCCTGCGATGCGTGGGTGGGACGCATCCGCTGCGGCGACACGGACAGGGTCACGCTGTTCCGGGCGTGGTACTCGCGGGCCAACTTCGGCCAACTCGCCGGCGCGGCGGAGATCTCGATGAACAGCCTCAACGCGCGGGTGCCGATCGGCGGACGGTTCGGCGACATCACCTACCCGGTCAACTCGCCGTTGGCCATCACCATGGGATTTGCGGCCAACGAAGCGTCGATCGGCAATTACGCCGACGCGATGGAGGCGCTCGAGGACGCCCCCGCCGCCGGCGCCGAGCATCTAGTGTCCTGGATCAAGGCCGTGATCTACGGTGCCGCGGAACGCTGGACCGATGTGATCGACCAGGTTCGCGGTGCCGGCGCCTGGCCCGACAAGTTCCTTGCGGCGGCAGCGGGTGTGGCGCACGGTGTCGCGGCGGCCAACCTCGGACTGTTCACCGAGGCCGAGCGGCGACTCACCGAGTCCAACTCCTCGCCCGCCGGGGAGGCGTGCGCACCCGCGATCGCGTGGTTCCTGGCGATGACCCGCCGCAGCCAAGGCAACGAAGAGTCCGCGCTCGCGCTACTCGAGTGGATGCAGGCCACGCACCCGGACCCGAAAGTCATTGAGGCGTTGCGCGACCCGTCGTACCGGCTCACCACGACCACCGCGGAGCAGATCGCGGCCCGCAAGGATCCGTGGGACCCGAACAGCGTCGAGGCCGACACCACCGGCCGGGAGCGGTTACTCGCCGAGGCGCAGGCCGAACTCGACCGTCAGATCGGGTTGACGAGGGTCAAGGAACAGATCGAGGCCTACCGCGCCGCCACGCAGATGGCGAAGATCCGCGCGGCGCGCGGGATGAAGGTCGCGCAGACGTCGAAGCACATGATCTTCGCCGGGCCGCCCGGAACCGGGAAGACGACGATCGCCCGCGTCGTGGCGAATATCCTTGCCGGCCTCGGCGTCATCGCCGAGCCGAAGCTCGTCGAGTCGTCCCGAAGGGACTTCGTCGCCGAGTACGAGGGCCAGTCGGCGGTCAAGACCAGCCGCACCATCGACCGCGCCCTCGGCGGCGTGTTGTTCATCGACGAGGCCTACACCCTGGTGCAGGAACGCGACGGGCGCGCCGACCCGTTCGGCACCGAGGCGCTGGAGACACTGCTGGCCCGGATGGAGAATGACCGCGACAGGCTGGTGGTGATCATCGCCGGCTACAGCGCGGACATCGACCGCCTGCTCGAATCCAACGACGGCCTCCGGTCGCGCTTCGCCACCCGCATCGAGTTCGACTCGTACACCCCCGACGAGATCGTCGAGATCGCCGAAGTCATTGCGCGGGCGAATGACTCGTCGCTCAACGATCAGGCAGCCAAGCAGGTGCGAGAGGCGGCCACGCTGCTGAGCAGCCGGTCTCTCAACAGCAAGCCCGCGCTCGACATCGCGGGCAACGGCCGCTACGCCCGCCAGCTGGTCGAGGCCTCCGAACAGAACCGCGACATGCGGTTGGCCCGGTCGCTGGACATCGAAAGCCTCGGCGACGAGCAACTGTCCGAGATCAACGGTGAGGACATGGCCGCCGCGATCAGCGCGGTCCACGCACGTCTGAGTATCGGCGAGTAGGCATGGCGGGTTTCCGGCTCACCACCAAGGTGCAGGTCAGCGGCTGGCGTTTTCTCTTGCGCCGTGTGGAGCACGCGATCGTGCGCCGGGACACCAGGATGTTCGACGACCCGTTGCAGTTCTACAGCCGCGCGGTCTCCGTCGGCGTGATCATCGCGGTCGCGGTCTGCCTGGGCGCCGCGCTGCTGGCGTACTTCAAACCGCTCGGAAAGCGCGGGAACGACACACTTCTCGTCGACCGCGGCACCAACCAGCTCTACGTCGTGCTTCCGGGCAGTGGACAGCTGCGGCCCGTGTACAACCTCACCTCGGCGCGCTTGGTGCTCGGTAACGCCGGAACGCCGTCGGCCGTCAAATCCGAGGAGTTGAACCGGATGCCGAAGGGCCAGCCGATCGGCATCCCCGGCGCGCCGTACGCGACGCCGGTGGGCGGCGCGAATTCGATGTGGACGCTGTGCGACACGGTCACCAAGCCGGAGAGCGTGGTGCCGAACCTCGAGTCATCGACCATCGTGCGGCCGTTGGTCACCGACTCCGCGGTCGCGCCGATGCGCCCCGACCAGGGCATGTTGGTGTCCTACGAGAACGACGTCTGGCTGGTTACCGAGGGCGGAAGGCACGACATCGATCTCGCGGACCGCGCGGTCACCTCGGCGGTAGGGATTCCGGTGACGGCGAGGGCGACGCCGATCTCGCAGGGACTGTTCAACGCGCTTCCCAACGCCGGACCGTGGCGTCTGCCCGACATCCCCCTGTTCGGAACGCCGAACACGGTCGGGCTGCCGCCGAACCTGGTGATCGGTTCGGTGTTCAAGGCGCTGACCGAAGACGGTGAACAGCACTTCGTGGTGCTGCCCGACGGTGTCGCGCGGATCAACGACGCCACCGCCGCAGCGCTGCGCGCGACCAATTCGTTCGGACTCGTGACGCCGCCGTCGGTGGAAGCCAGTGTGGTGGCGCGGATTCCCGAGCAGGTGTTCGCTTCTCCACTACCCGACAAGCCCTTGGAGATCCTGCAGCGTGACGACGCGCCGAACCTGTGCTGGGCGTGGCAGCGCGAGCCAGGCGACCAGGCGCCGAAGACCACGGTGATCGCCGGGCGCCACCTGCCCATCCCGTCGTCGGCCATGAGCACCGGGATCAAGCAGATCGGTGGCGCGGCAACCGTTTACATCGACGGCGGACAGTACATCCAGTTGCAGTCGCCCGATCCGCGCTACGGCGAGAGTCTCTACTACATCGACCCGCAGGGTGTCCGGTACGGCCTGCCCAACGAGGACACCGGCAAGACCCTCGGGCTGACCGGACCCACCACCGCGCCGTGGCAGGTGGTCGGGTTGCTGATGGACGGCCCGGTGCTGTCGAAGGAGGCGGCGCTCGTCGAACACGACACGCTGCCCCCGGATCCCAATCCGCGCAAGGTGAACGGCGCCGCCGAGCCGGCCGCCGCACCGGCAGGAGGTGGCGGATGACCACCAAGAAGTTCACGCCGATCATCAAGCGTGGCCCGCGCCTGACACCGGGTGAGATCAACGTCGCCCCACCGGAAGACCTCGGTGTCGAGGTTCCGCCGTCGGGTATCCAGAAGGCGCTGCCGTGGGTGATGGGCGGCGGCATGCTCGGCATGGTCGCGATCATGATCTTCACCGGCATCCGGCAACTCTCGCCGTACATGCTGATGATGCCGCTGATGATGATCATGGCGACCGTCGGGTTCATGGCGGGCGGCGGACCCGGCGGTAAGCGCGTTCCCGAGATCAACGCCGACCGCAAGGAATACCTGCGCTATCTGGCCGGCCTCCGCACCCGCGTCACATCGTCGGCCGCCGCGCAGGTCACGTTCTTCAACTATCACGCGCCGCACCCCGAAGACCTGTTGTCGATCATCGGGACCAACCGCCAGTGGTCGCGGCAGACCAATGCCGACTTCTACGCCGCCACCCGGATCGGGTTGGGCACCGAGCCTGCGGTCGACCGCCTGCTGAAACCCGCCGTCGGGGGAGAGCTGGCGGGTCCACAGGGCGCGCCCCAACCGCACCTGGAACCGGTCAGCCACATGTGGGTGACGAAGTTCCTCCGCACCCACGGGCTCATTCACGACTGCCCGAAACTACTGCAGCTGCGCACGTTTCCGACCATCGCGATCGGCGGTGACCCGGACGGCGCCGCGGGCCTGCTGACGGCCATGATCTGTCACCTCGCCGTCTTCCACCCGCCGGACCTCCTGCAGATGCGGGTGCTCATCGACAATCCCGAGGACCCGAACTGGGCCTGGCTCAAGTGGTTACCGCATGTGCAACACCAGACGGACACCGACGCCGCCGGCCCCACCCGCATGATCTTCACCCGCCCCGACGGCTTCAGCGACCTCACCGCACGCGGCCCGCACACCGCTGACGCGGCGCCGAGCGGACCCTACGTTGTGGTATTCGACCTGACGGGCGGAAAGGCCGGATTCCCGGTCGACGGACGGGCTGGCGTCACGGTCATCACGCTCGGCAACCACCGCGGCTCGGCGTACCGGGTTCGGGTGGCGGCCGACGGCACCGCCGACGATCGGCTGCCCAACCAGACCTTCCGGCTCATCACGTCGACCGTCGACCGCATGACCTCCGATCAAGCCGCGCGCATCGCGCGGAAGCTGGCGGGCTGGTCGATCACCGGCACGATCATCGACAAGAGCGTCCGCGTGCACAAGAAGGTCGCCACCGAGTGGCACCAACTGGTCGGGGCGCAGACGATCGAGGAGGTGACGCCGGCGCGGTGGCGCATGTTCAGCGACACCGACCGCGACCGGCTGCGCATCCCGTTCGGCCACGAGCTCAAGACCGGCGACATCATGCACCTCGACATCAAGGAAGGCGCCGAGTTCGGCGCCGGACCACACGGGATGCTGATCGGGACAACGGGTTCGGGCAAGTCGGAGTTCCTGCGCACCTTGATCCTGTCGCTGGCGGCCACCCACCACCCGGACCAGGTCAACCTGCTGCTCACCGACTTCAAGGGCGGTTCGACGTTCCTGGGCATGGAGAAGTTGCCCCACACCGCCGCCGTCGTCACCAACATGGAGGAAGAAGCCGAACTGGTCAGCCGCATGGGCGAGGTGCTCAGCGGTGAGCTGGACCGCAGGCAGTCCATCCTGCGCCAGGCCGGTATCCAGGTCGGCGCGGCGGGCGCCCTGTCGGGTGTGGCCGAGTACGAGAAGCACCGCGAACGCGGAGCCGACCTCCCGCCGCTGCCAACCCTTTTCGTCGTCGTCGACGAGTTCGCCGAGTTGCTGCAGAACCATCCCGACTTCATCGGGCTGTTCGACCGCATCTGCCGCGTCGGCCGGTCGCTGCGGGTGCACCTGCTGCTGGCGACGCAGTCGCTGAACACCGGCGGTGTGCGGATCGACAAGCTCGAACCGAACCTGACCTACCGGATCGCGCTGCGCACCACCAGCTCCGCGGAATCCAAGGCCGTGATCGGAACGCCGGAGGCGCAGTACATCACGAACAAGGAGAGCGGTGTGGGCTTCCTCCGCGTCGGCATGGAGGATCCGGTCAAGTTCCACAGCGTCTACACCGGCGTCAACTACGTCCCTTCCGCCGCGCGACAAGATGACGGGGAAGCCAGACCGCAAACCAACGGGCAGGGCCGTGTGCGGATCCGCCCCTTCACCGCGGCGCCAATCCCTGAACCGGTGGTGAGGTCATGAGCATCGAATCCGAGCAGCGCGTGCTCCGCGAGGTGGTCCTCGACCAGCTGACCACCGGTGAGACCCGCGCCTATCGAATGTGGCTGCCGCCGTTGGCCGATCCGACGCCGGTCAACGAACTGATCGCCAACGACCGCCAGCGTCAGCCGCTGCGCTTCGGTCTCGGCATCATGGATGAGCCTCGCAGGCACCGCCAGGAGGTATGGGGTATCGACACCTCGTCCGCGGGCGGCAACATCGCCGTCGGTGGCGCGCCGCAGACCGGCAAGTCGACGTTTCTTCAGACCCTGATCCTGTCCGCCGCCGCATCACACTCGCCGCGGCAGGTCCAGTTCTACTGCGTGGACCTCGGCGGCGGCGGTCTGATGTATCTCGAGGACCTGCCGCACGTCGGCGGCGTGGCGACACGTTCGGAGCCGGACCGGGTCAACCGCGTCATCGCGGAGATGAAAGGGGTTCTGCGGCAGCGCGAAGCGATGTTCAAGCAGTACCGCGTCGGCTCCATGGCCGCGTACCGCCAGATGCGCGACGACGCGAACCATCCGCTGGCCGCCGATCCGTTCGGCGACGTGTTCCTGGTCATCGACGGTTGGCCCGCCTTCGTCGCGGAATTCCCCGACCTCGAGCCCGTCGTGCAGGACCTCGCCGGTCAGGGTCTGCAATTCGGTGTGCACACAGTGATTTCGACGCCGCGCTGGACCGAGCTGAAGGCGCGCGTGCGCGACTACCTCGGCACCAAGGTCGAGTTCCGGCTCGGCGACGTCAACGAGACCCAGATCGACCGCATCACCCGCGAAATACCGGCGAACCGGCCGGGTCGCGCGGTGTCGACGGAGAAGCACCACCTGATGATGGGAGTGCCGCGGCTCGACGGTGCGCACAGCGCGGACAACCTCGTCGGCGCGATGTCCGAAGCCGTGCAGATCATTTCGGCACGGCACACCGACCAGGCGCCGAAGGTGCGCGTGCTCCCCGAGCGCATCTACCTGCATCAGCTCGATCCGAACCCGCCAGGCCCCGATGCCGATTACCGCAACAGGTGGACGGTGCCGCTCGGCCTGCGCGAGTCCGATATGGGCGTTGCCTACAACCACATGCACACCACGCCGCACCTGCTGATCTTCGGCGGGCCCAAGTCGGGTAAGACCCGCATCGCTCACGCCGTGGCGCAAGCGATCTGCGCTCGCAACAGTCCGGATCAAGTGCGGTTCATGCTCGCCGACTACCGGTCCGGACTGCTCGACGCGGTGCCGGAGTCGCACCTGCTCGCCGCGGGCGCGATCAACCGCAACAATGCGAGCCTCGAAGAGGCGATCAAGGCGTTCGCCATCAACCTGCAGAGGCGGCTCCCGCCCGCGGATCTCACCACGGCGCAGTTGCGTTCGCGCTCGTGGTGGAGCGGACCCGATGTCGTGCTGCTGGTCGACGACTGGCACATGATCGTCGCCGCAAGCGGCGTGGTGCCGCCCATGGCTCCGCTGTTCCCGCTGTTGCCTGCGGCCGCTGACATCGGCCTGCACATCATCGTGACCTGCCAGATGAGCCAGGCGCACCGCGCGACCATGGACAAATTCGTCGGAGCCGCGTACGGCGCCGGATCGCCGACGCTGTTCCTCTCGGGCGAGAAACAGGAGTTTCCGTCCAGCGAGGTCAGGCTGAAGCGCCGGCCACCCGGCCAGGGGTTCCTGGTCTCACCCGACGGAAAGGAGGTCATCCAGGCGGCGTATGTGGATCCGCCGGAAGAAGTTGTGTAAGCACCACCCGCGAACCGTGGTTACTATGGTTCGAAGCGCATGCTAGCAAACACGATGGTGGCGTCGCAGCAAAGAGGTCGGGGGAGCGCGGTTCCTAGCTGACCGACAACCGTATCCGAACGTTCACAAGTTCATACGCATCGATTTCGTAGCCAATGAGGAGATTTTTCGAATGGAACCGTTGATGCACAACCCGGGCGCCGTGGGAATCGGGTCGCAGGTGGTGGCTAACGGCACCCGCGGGCTCGCAGCGGGCACGACGGCCGGCGCGGCGGTCACCGCCCTGGTTCCGGCCGGTGCCGACGAGGTTTCCGCACAGGCCGCGGCCGCCTTCGCAGCCGAAGGCGTGGAGACGCTCGCGATGAACACGTTTGCCCAGGAAGAGTTGGCTCGCATGGGCGCGGCCGTCGTCGAGAGCGCCGGAATCTACAACGCCGTGGACGGCTCGAACGCCGCGACGTTCTGATCGCGATTCGACGAACCAGGGAAGATCTAGACGATGTTCTGGCATGCCTTGCCGCCAGAATTCAATACCGCCCGGCTCATGGCCGGCGCGGGCGCGGCGCCGATGCTACAAGCCGCCGCGGGCTGGGAGGCGTTGGCGATCTCGTTGGAGACGCAGGCCGACGAATTGGCCGCGAGCCTGGCCGCCCTCACGTCGGTGTGGAGCGGCTCGGCAAGCGAACGGGTCGTCGCGGCAACCATGCCGATGATCGCCTGGCTACGGACCGTAAGCGCTCAGGCCATGAAGCGGGCGTTGCAGGCGACCGCTCAGGCGAACTCCTACAGCCAGGCGATGGCCACCACGCCGCCGCTCCCGGAGATCGAGCAGAACCACATCACCCATGGGGTGCTCGAGGCCACCAACTTCCTCGGCGTCAACACGGTCCCCATCGGCGTCAACGAGTTCGACTACTTCGTCCGCATGTGGAACCAGGCCGCCGGGGCGATGGACCTCTATCAGGCCGAGACCGCCCTCAACCTCCTCTTCGAACCGATCATGCCGCCGAAACCGATCGTGATACCGGGTGTGGCCGCAGGCGGCGCCGCGATGGCCACCGGTTTCGCGGCGGCCGCCGCGCCGGCCACCGCGCTGCGCAACGCGGTCATCACCCAGGTGAGCACGCAGGCGTCGATGGAGTCGGCGGTGCTGCAAGGTGGGCGGGCGACCTCCCAGATGGGCATGGCGGGCCAGCACGCCGAGGGCCAGGTGCAGAAGGCCGAGAACCTCACGCAGCACGCACAACCCAATCAACCGATGCAACAAGGCATGCAGATGGGCATGCAAATGGCGTCGCAGCTCGGCTCGACGCTGGCGCAGGTGCCGCAGCAGGCCATGCAGATGGTGACGCAACCGGTGCAGCAGATGACCCAGCCGCTGCAACAGGTCACCTCGCTGTTCACCCAGCTCGGGAGCAGTTTGGGCAGCGACAAGATGCAGGTCGGTCTCGTCGGTGCCAGCCCGTTGTCGAACCATCCGCTGGCCGGTGGTTCGGGGGCGACGTCTGGGGCGGGCCTGGTGCGCGCGGCGTCGCTGCCGGGTGCCGGTGGGACGATGGCGCGCACCCCGTTGATGGCCGAGCTGATCGGTCAACCGTCGACGGGCGCCGGTGCTCCGGGTGCCGCTGCCGGCGGCAGCGGTGGCGGTCTCGCGCCGGTCGGCGCCGGTGGTGGCGGCGGAGCGCCGATGGGTCACATGGGCCAGCGGGGCAGCAGCGGCGGAAGCAAGCAGGGGCTGACGGCGCCGCGCGTGCTGCCTCAGGACCTCGGAGAAGACGAGGACGACGACTGGTGATCGCACACCAAGACTTCCCGGTCAACCGACCGGAAAGACTCGCCATCGATGGTGAGGACAGAGGAAGAGAGAAAGAGTATCCAGCATGGCAATGAATACCGACGTTGCTGTCCTCGCCAAGGAGGCAGCCAATTTCGAACGCATCGGTGGAGAGCTGCGGGCCGTCATCGGTCACGTCGAGTCGACGGCCGGCGCGCTGTCGGCACAGCTGGTCGGTGAGGCCGGGTCGGCCGCTCAGGCGGCGCTGATGCGCTTCCACGAGGCGGCGGTCCGTCAGGTTCAGGCGCTCGACGACATCTCGGCCAACATCCACTCTGCGGGCTCGCAGTACGCGGCGATGGACAGCGACGGGTCCGCGGCGTTGTCCTCGGCGATGCAGTTCTGACCCACTGAGACGAACGGAGAAACGTTATGAGCGAGAAGGTTTACAACTACGCCGCGATCGATGCGTCGTCGGCCGAGATCAACACCGCTGTGGGCCAGACCGAAGGCCTGCTCGAGGAGGGTAAGGGCTCGCTGGCGGCCCTCGCCGGTGTCTGGGGAGGCACCAGCTCCGAGGCCTACCAGGCCGTCCAAATGCGTTGGGACACCGCGTCGGCGGAGCTCAACACCGCGCTCCGGCAGCTCGCCTCCACCATTCAGGAGTCCGGCGGCACCGGGGGAACTATGTTTCAGGCCGACAAGCTCATCGAGGGCTCGTTCGGCGGATAGAAGCCGCACGCGGGTGGGCAAGCGCAACCCTACGGGGGGTCTTGCCCACCACCGCGTGCATCCGCACTAGTTATTGATCAGAGAGGTTCCCATGTCGGCAGACTATGACCGGCTTTTCCACTCCGCGGGAGACGCTGTCCAGACAGCCGACGACGACGCAGTGGATCGTGACGCCGCCGCCACCGGTTCGGCCACGCCCCCGCCCGCACCGATGCCCACCGGTCACGCCCCCGTCGAGATGACCGGACCCACGGTGTCCGTCGGGCAGACCAAGGCGGGTCAGGCGCCGCCGCCGCAGCAGAACGAGATCACCACCCAGATGCCGGCCGCACGGTCGAGCACTCCGCCGCGGCAACCGAATTCGATGATGCGGGTGCCGATGTCGGGCACGCCGGCCGGCGCCCGGTTCGAGCAGCCCCGGTCGGTGCCAGCACCGGCCCCGCGACCCGCCCCCGCCCCTGCGCCGAGCCAGCACTTCGCCGAGCGCGAGGCGGAGCCCAACGGCGCCTTCGCCAGCGGAACACCCGCGCAGACGTCGGCGGCCACCATCGGCAATCACCGTGCGATCGACGCCCTGTCGCACGTCGGGGTGAAGTCGGCGGTGAAGATGCCGTCGCAGCGCGGTTGGCGCCACATCCTCTACATGCTGACGCGCATCAACCTCGGGTTGTCGCCCGACGAGCTCTACGAGATGGACCTGCACACCCGAATTCGCCGAAATGCCCGGGACTCGTACCAGATCGGCGTCTTCGGCCTCAAAGGCGGTGTCGGTAAGACCGCCGTCACCGTCGCGCTCGGATCCGCGTTGAGCAAGGTGCGCGGCGACCGGATCCTGGCCGTGGACGCCGACCCCGACGGCGGCAACCTCGCCGACCGAGCGGGACGCCAGTCCGCGGCCACCGTCGCCGATCTTCTGTCCGACAAGGAACTGCAGCGCTACAACGACATTCGCGCGTACACGAGCATGAACGGCGCGAACCTCGAGGTGCTCTCCAGCGAGGACTACAGTGGGGCCCGCCGCGAGTTCAACGACGAGGACTGGAAGGGCGTGACCAACATCGTGTCGCGCTACTACAACCTCGTGCTCGCCGACTGCGGCGCCGGACTGTTCCAGCCCGCGGCCCGCGGCGTGTTGTCGACGGTCTCGGGCCTGGTCATCGTGGCGAGCGCTTCGATCGACGGTGCCCGGCAGGCCGCGATGACCATGGACTGGTTGCGCCAGAACGGATATCAGGATCTGCTCAGCCGTTCGTGCGTGGTGATCAACCACGTCGTACCCGGTAAGCCGAACATCGACGTCGACGATCTGGTCGCGCAGTTCGAGCGCCATGTCCCGCCCGGCCGGGTCGTCGTGCTGCCGTATGACAAGCACATCGCGGCAGGCACCGAGATCCAGTTGGATCTGCTCGGCAAGTCGTTCCGTCGGCGCATTGTCGAACTGGCAGCCGCCCTGTCCGACGACTTCGACAGGCTCGAACGTCGGTGACCTCAACCGCCGCAGCAACATCCGCCTCGAGCGTCACGCCAGGGCGGCCGTCGACAACCCGGGTGACGATCCTGACCGGGCGGCGCATGACCGACCTGGTGCTGCCCGCGACGGCGCCGATCGAGACCTACATCGACGAGACCGTCTCGGTGTTGGCCGATCTGCTCGAGGACACACCCAAGGATGTGCTGGCGGGGTTCGACTTCAAGGCACAGGGGGTCTGGGCGTTCGCTCGGCCCGGTGCGCCGCCGCTGAAGTTCAACGAGTCGTTGGACGACGCGGGAGTCGTCGACGGGTCGCTGCTGACGTTGGTTTCGGTCAGCCGCACCGAGCGGTATCGCCCGCTCGTAGAGGACGTCATCGACGCGATCGCGGTGCTGGACGAGTCGCCGGAGTTCGACCGCACGGCGTTGAACCGCTTTGTCGGAGTGGCGATTCCGCTCGTATCCGTCGTCGTGACGGTGATGGCGCTGCTGGCGTGGTCGCGGGCCGGCCACGACTGGTGGTGGGCGGTGGCGCTCGGCGTCCTCGGGTTGGGTCTGCTCGGTGGCAGCGCGGTGGCGAACAGCCGCTACCGAAACATCGATCTGGCGGAGAGCCTGTTGACCGGGGGGATACCGATGCTCGCAGGCGCGGTCGCCCTTGCCGTGCCACTGCCACGGGGCGTGGATTCGTTGGGCGCGCCGCAGATTGCGGGGGCTACCGCGGTGGTCCTGTTGTTGACCCTGGCGACGCGCGGCGGGCCTCGCCGGCGAGCCGAGTTGGCATCGTTTCTGGCGGTGACGTCCATCGCGGCGACGGCCGCGGCGATCGCGTACGGATACGGCTGGCAACACTGGGTGCCCGCGGGGGCGATCGCGTTCGGCCTGATCGTGGTCACCAATGCGGCGAAACTGACTGTCGCCGTTGCCCGTATCGCACTGCCCCCGATACCCGCACCGGGTGAGACGGTTGCCAACGACGAATTGCTCGACCCCGTCGCGACGGCCGGCAGCGACGAGGAGTCGCCGACCTGGCAAGCGATCATCGCCTCCGTACCGGAGTCGGCGGCGCGGTTGCACGAGCGCAGCCAGTTGGCGAGGCGCCTGCTGATCGGATTCGTGACGGCCGGAGCGCTCGTGCTGGCGGTCGGCGCGATCACCGTCATCACGCAGGGCCACTTCTTCATCCACAGCATGATCGTCGCCGGACTGATCACCGCGATCTGCGGCTTCCGGTCGCGGCTGTACGCCGAAAGATGGTGTGCCTGGGCGTTGTTGGCCGGTGTCGTGGCCGTTCCGACCGGCGTGATGGTGCGACTGTGCCTGTGGTATCCGGACCGGTCATGGCTCGTGCTGGCGCTCTACCTTCTGCTCGGGCTCGTCGCGCTGATCGTCGTCGGGGCCACCGCGGGCGTGCGCCGGATCTCACCGGTGACCAAGCGGATCCTCGAGTTGCTCGACGGCGCGACGATCGCCGCGGTGATCCCGATGCTGCTGTGGATCGCGGGCGTTTACGACCTGCTGCGCAATCTGCGCTTCTAACTCCACTGCGTCGCCGGTCGGTCCTGGCGGATACCGTCGACGGTGACGTCCACCCGCTCGTCGAAAAAGCAGATGCGGTCGCCGACACGTTCGCCGTCAGGCAGCGGATCGCGGTACGTCCATGCGACGTCGTCCGGTCCGCCCGGCACGGAGAAGTACGACGCCCGCCCCTTGTAGGCGCAGTAACTGACGGTGTCGCTGTCGTCGAGGTCGGCGACGACGTCTTCGCGCGGCAGGTAATACCGCACCGGCAGGTTGGTCTCGAACAGCAGCAACGGGCGCGTCGACTCCGCGAGCAGACGGCCATCGGATTCGATGCGGACGTGTCGGCTGCCGGTCAGGATGTCGATGCGGTGATACGGATCGTGCGGATGGCCGACGATCGGCTCGTCCTCTTCCCGCCACTCGAACGCGCCGAAGTCCAGGACTGCGTAGTCGGCGAGGTCGGGGTCCTCGGGTTGGAAGGCCGCTGCGGGTGCCGTCTCTTCGCCGGCGATGACGTCGAATTCGGCACCGGGGCACGAATGGGTGCCGAACGGGACCGTCGGGTCGATCACCGCGCGGTCGTCGCCGGGACGGTCGGCGTCGTCGTCGCCGGACTCCGCGCCCGCGGGCACCAGCTGGCCGGCCAGTGCAGAGATAGGCACCGCGTACACCGGCAGTATTCGGCGCGGTTCCCAGACGAGGAGGGCCTCGCAGGTGTCGACGACCGGTTCACCGGCCAGGGCCACGCGGATCCGCTTCGGTGTCGGTTCGTATCGGAGGGCATCGAGGTTCCCGCGCAACAGGTCGGCCATCCGGATGGCCATCGGGCACCCCTTGTCTGTTACTTGCGCGGCGGGCGCAAGACGTTCATCGCCAACCGCATTATCGGCGCGGGCACCCGATCCTTGGCGGAAAGCGCGGCGTCGGCCGCTCGACCCCGCAGCGGCGTGCCGCGACCGAACATCTTGTTGAACGGGCCACCGCTGGGTTCGAGATCGAAGTGCAGCGGGGGCTTGCCGTCGGCGGCGCCGAGCGCGTTCGCGATGACGACCCGCTGGATCTCGCTGGTGCCCTCGAAGATGGTGTACAGCTTGGCATCCCGATACCACTTCTCGACGGGATGATCCTTGATGTAGCCCCAGCCGCCCATCGTCTGGATGGCGCGCTCGGTGGCGCGGACGGCGACCTCGCTGGCAGCGAACTTCGACATCGAGCCCTCGCCGCGTTCGAACGGGATGCCACTCGCGGCCATCCAGGACGCACGCCAAGTGAGCAGGCGGGCGCCGTCGAGCGAGGTCGCGAGTTCGGCGAGCGGGAACGCGATCCCCTGGTTGTCGATGATGGGGGCGCCGAACGCCTCCCGCCGGTTGGCGTATTCGGTGGCGTATTCCAATGCGGCCCTCGCGATGCCGAGCGCCTGGGCGGCGACCATCGGGCGGGTCTGTTCGAAGGTGCCGAGCGTCGCCGAGCCGGAATGCCTACCGCCTTCGATGGCCTCGCGGGCCTTGGCCAGCTTGTGGTCGAGCTTCTCCTGGCCGCCGAGCAGGTTCTCGGCGGGAACGCGGACGCTGTTGAACTTCAGTTCCGCGGTGTGCGATGCGCGGCAGCCGAGCTTGTCGAGCTTGCGGACCATCTCCAGTCCCGGGGTGCCGCCGGGGACGATGAACAGCGCCTGGCCCTTGTGGCCGAGTTCCTCGTCGACGACGGCGTTGACGACGTGCACGTTGGCGATGCCGCCGTTGCCGATCCACATCTTGTGGCCGTCGATGATCCAGTCGTCACCGTCGCGGTGGGCGCGGGTGCGAAGGTTGCGGACGTCGCTGCCGCCCTCCGGCTCGGATATCGCCAGTGCTGCAAGCTTGAGATCGCCTGGGGTGCCGAAGCATTCGGGTGCCCACTGCAACATCTGCTCGGGTGAGGCGGCCTGACCGATAGCCGAGAGCGCGAGGGCGGGCATCACCACGGCGAGCCCGATGCCTGCGCACCCCCAGAACAGCTCCTCCATGAACATCGGCAGGGAGAGCCCGGTCGGGTCGCCGATCAGGTCGCGGTAGAACAGCGGACTGTAGAAGCCCCGGGTGGCGGCTTCCTCGAGGACCGGCCAGGGGAACTCCTGGCGCTGGTCGTAGTCGAGCGCAACGGGACGGATCACCTCTTCGGCGAATTCGTGGGTCCGTCGCGCCAGGTCGTGCTGCGCCTCGGTGGGCGTGAGGTCGAAGGCCACGACAGAGAGTTAGCCGCGCATCCGCAATCCGAAACACTTGTTCGCTGAAATGGACAAGCCCCCGGATGGCTAGGGGTTCATCCGGGGGCTCGTCGGTGGGTGAGCTACTTGACGTCTACATAGACCGTCTTGTTGATCACCCGAGTGTTGCGGTCACCGCCGACGCCCAGGCTGTCCGTCTGGGTGTAGGTCTGACCGGGACGCACCGCCACTACGGACGCCTTGTCCAGCGGGGCGTTACCAATGCGGTTCACGATGACGTGGTAGCCCTGCGATTCCAGCTGGCTGATGGTGTCCTGCGCGTTCCCCGGTCCAGACGGCGCTGCCTGGGTGGGTGCGGCCAGTCCGATCAGTGCGGCGGCAAAGGCGCTAGCGGCGACGGTAGCGATACCAAACTGCTTCATTTTTGAGCCTTCTTCTTTTGTTCCGTTCGGTGTCCGAGCCGTGGCATGTGTCGCGGTTCGTAGCTGCAGCTGATCTTGGAAACCTCAAGGTCAAAGGTTTTAATTCCGTTGGCAGAAATTGATTGCCTGATGGCAGGAATTCTGGTGCGGGACAGCCGATTGCCCATGTTGGAGCGCCCGAATTGGCCCAACGAGGACACTGAGGGGATGGACCTGGCGGGCCTTCGACTGCGACAGCGCGACGGCGTTACGTGCGGTCCGACGGTTGCGGTGGTGGCTGGTGCGCTGGTGAACCCGGACGCGCATGCGCGGCTTGTCGAGCCGGCGTGGTTCGCGGCGGAGCAGACGCGGGTGCATCGCGACGTCAACCGGCTCTGGCCGAGGCGGCTGGGCACCACGCCGTGCGGGAGGCCCGGGCGGTCAACGGCTGGAGTCGGAAGCTCGGCGTCCGGTACCGGTGGCGGTTGTTCTGCGGGTCGCGGGACTCGCTTGCCGACGTGCGGCGGGCGGTGGCCGACGGGTGGCCGGTCGCGATGCTCGTCGGTCGGTTTGTCCCGCGGCATTGGGTGCTGATCGTCGGGAGCGGGGGTGGTCGGCTCGAGTGTTATGAGCCGACGTCCGGGGCGGTGCGATCCGTCGGTGTGGACAGCGTGCGACGGGGCCGGTTGGTCGGGCTGGGGTATCGGCGACCGTTCGCGTTCGTCGTACCGCGTTCGAACGTATGATCGAACCGTGGGCGAGTTGAAGGGCATCGGGTACAACGGTCAGCCCGTTCAGCAAGCCTTCCGGCGCGTCGACCCGCCGATTGCCGTGATGGTCGACCTGGCCGCGGTCTTCCCGCGTGAGCCGCACGCCGTCGGCGGTTACAACCCGGCGGGTCTGCAGATGCATGCGGTGGTCGAGGGGCGGCTCTCGTGCTGGGGGCTGTGCGAGCAGGGTTACTGGTGGGGATGGGTGACCTACGAGATTGCCTACGGCGCTCGCCGGAAGGCGGTCACGCACTGGATCCCCGCGTGGACGCTCAAGCCCAAGACGGAATAGCGAACGCCGGCGACAGGTCGCGGGTGGTCGCGTCGACGACAACCGACAGGACTCACGGTCCTTCGCTGTTCTTGGGGTGGTTGTCGGGATCGGGTGGGTCGTCGGGTTCGTCGGGCAGGAGGTATTTCTCGGGGTGGTGGTAGTTGTTGACGCGGGTTTGGCCGGTGTCGAGGTCGGGTGGGGGTAGCCATTCGACGCGGCCGTCGGCTCGGATGCGGGTGCGCCAGCCGCCGTCGGTGACCAGCCGGTTGTGCGGGCCGCAGGCCAAGGTGAGCCCGTCGATGTCGGTGGCCCCGCCGTCGGCCCAGTCCTGGGCGGCGTGATGGACCTGGGCCCAATACGCCGGGGCGCTGCACCCGGGTTTGGTGCAGCCACGGTCGCGGGCGTGCAACACGATGCGCTGCCCCGGTGTGGCCAAGCGTTTGGCCCGTCCCACATACATCGGCACCTCCCGATGATCCTCATAGACCACCAGGTAGTGCTCGCTGCTGGCGGCCATGGCGATCAGGTCGGCCATCGGCACCAGGGTGCCGCCGCCGGTGACGGCGAACCCCGCCAACGACCGCAACTCCTTCAGCGTCGTGGACACCACGATCGTCGACGGCAACCCGTTGTGCTGCCCTAACTGCCCCGACGCCAGCAGGGCGCGGCCCATCGCGATCAACGCATCATGCTGGCGCTGCCCGGCGCAGCGGGCGTCGTTGACGAACTGCTCCCCCGAGGGCGGCCCGTCCACGCACGGGTCGGGGTCATCGGGATTGCCCATCCCCGGGGCGGCCAACTTGGCCATCACCGCATCGAGGGTGGCGCGCGCGTGCGGGGTGAGCAGCCCACGCACCCGGCTCATCCCATCGGCACCTTGCGGACCGAACTCGAAGAAACGTTTGCGTTGCCGTTCCCGCTCGGCCTCCTCCGGTGGTGTGCCGTCCTCATCGAGCAGCGCCATCAACCGCTCGGCGACCTTGCGCAACTCCTCAGGACACAACCCGCCCCCGGTGCGGGCCAGATCGGCCTCGGCCAACTCGCGGGCCTCATAGTTGACCTGCGCGGGCAACTGGTCGAAGAACCTCTCGATGATGCCGACCTGCTCACCACCCAACTGTCCGCGCGCCTGAGCCGCCGCCGTGGCCTCCAACACCGGCGCCAACGGTTCACCTGTCAACGCCCGACGCGGACCCAACACCGCCGCCGACGCGATACGGCGCCTGGCCTCCTTACGCGACACCTGCAACACCGTCGCTATCGCCTCCGGCCACGACGACGCCCCCACCGCCTTCGGCTCCACTTCGGCCACCAGCCGGGCGATCACCGCATGATCGACCACCGGCAACCGCCGAACCACCCGCTCACACCGAAACAACACCTCCACCAGATCACACGACCCCAACCCCTCCACCGACAAACCAACAAGCTCATCCAACGCGGAATCCAACGCATCAAGAGCCTTCACAACCCGCTCCCGACCGCACACCCCGCCCGCATTCATGGCTAGGAAGCCGCCTGACCGAGACGCCGTTGCGCCTCTCCCTGTGAGATGCGCAGGCGCCTGGCCACGTCCCGAGGTGTCGCGCCGCGGTCGAGAAGCAGTCGGCCGAACAACCGTTGTTCGAGCGCCGCCATCTGGTTGTCGAGCTTGTCGAGCTGCTCGATCAGCGCGTACAACTCGGTGCGCGTCAACCCGTCGAGCCGGAGAGTGGCGAGCTCCCGATAGAGCGACTCCAGCTCGGTGAGAACGTCGGAGATTCGATTCGAACGCATGTACGAAAGGGTAGCCGCGGGGTCTGACAAGTCGGGGAAAGTTATCCACAGGGGGCGGGAGGGCCGAGGGAGAGGTAGATCCCCCGCCAGCAGGGACTGCTGAAGCCCAAGGAATTAATCGGACCACAGTCCGGTTATCCATGACATGCCTGCCATCACCGCCGACACGCTCACCCTTCCCCGTATCTCTGCGGCCGGACCGTCCGAAACCGACCGGCCTGTCCGGTCGATCACCACGGGACCCCGCGGCCTGGAAGGCGAGGGCTTCCCCGTTGTCCGTGCCTTCGCCGGAGTCTCTGCCGCCGACCTCGATCCATTCGTCCACATGGATCAGATGGGTGAGGTCGAGTACGAACCCGGCGAACCGCGTGGCACTGACTGGCACCCGCACCGCGGCTTCGAAACCGTCACCTACATGATCGACGGACGCTTCGCGCACCAGGACTCTCATGGCGGCGGCGGCCTGATCACCGACGGCGCCACCCAGTGGATGACCGCGGGCTCGGGCATCTTGCACATCGAGACCCCGCCCGCCGAGTTGGTCGAGAGCGGCGGCGTGTTCCACGGCGTCCAGCTGTGGGTGAACCTGCCCCGCAAGGACAAGTTCGCCTCACCCCGATACCAGGCGATCGAGGGGAACGAGGTGAAACTGTTGTCCTCCGACGACGGCGGTGCCCTCGTAAGGATCATCGCCGGCGACGTCGACGGGCATACCGGCCCCGGTGCGACACACACCCCGATCACGTTGGCGCACGCAACGATTCAGCCGGGTGCGCGCCTCGACCTGCCCTGGCGACGTGACTTCAACGCGCTCGTCTACGTGCTGTCGGGCCGCGGGACGGTCGGGCCCGTCGCCCATCCGATCCAGCAGGGACAGCTTGCGGTTTTCGGACCCGGTGACCGGATCCGCGTCGACGCTGAGGGCAAGCAGGACGCCAACCGTCCCGCACTCGAGGTGTTGATCCTCGGCGGCCGGCCCATCCGCGAACCCGTGTTCCAGTACGGCCCGTTCGTGATGAACAGCAAGTCCGAACTGGTTCAGGCGCTCGAGGACTACCAAGCAGGCAAGTTCGGCACCATCCCGCCGAATGCGCTTATGCCGCACCGTCCTTAGCCGCCGTCCGCCGCGGTTCGGGCTTCGGGTACAGCAGGTTCAACGCGCCGAGATGCGCCGCGACCGCCACGAGCGGCAGGGCCGCCGAGACAGCCAGTCCGTCGTCGGTGGTCTCGTCGCGCAAGGCCGTCACGAAGTCGTCACTGAGCCGCGGTAGCGAGCGGGGCGCACCGCCAGTGGCTCTCGCGCAGATGGCCTCCGCGTGCGATTCGAGCACCTCCCTGGTCTTCGAGTAGACCCCGTGCGGCGGAGGGACGACGTCGGTGATCAGCTCGGCGGCGGCGCGCAGCCTGACCGCCCGGTTCGCCGACCGCACCGCGGGCCCGCGGATGTCCGTGGGACCGCTGCTCTCCGAAAGGAACTGTCGCACGGCGTCATCCACGGTCCGCGTCGCGCGCAACGCCTCCTGGCTCAGCGCGATCACCCGATTCGTGGCCTCCTCCGAGGCCCCGCGGGTCACCCGCAGCACCGCCTCCCTCAGGAACGTCGCACCGACCGCGAACGCGTCGTCGATGGCCCGCCCCAACCGATTACGCGCACCCCGCGGCCACAACAACAGCGAGACCATGATGCCCACAAGGGCCCCGACGGCCACGTCCTCGACGCGGATCAGCCCGACGCTCCAACCGGTCGGCGCGATCAAGTTGAAGATGATCAGCACCATCATCGTGAACGCGGCCTGGCCGGCGATGAACGACGCCACCTCCGGCACGAACGCCGAACCGAAGGCCACCACCGGCAGGAGCATCCACATCACGACCGGATCGACGCCGACCAGTTCGATCAGCCCGACGCCCAACAGAAATCCGATCGCGGTGCCCGCGACGGCGCGCAACACCCGCGTGCCGGTGGTCAGCGCGCTGCTGCGCAGCACCGACATCGCGCCGAGTACGACCCAGAAGCCGTGCTCGAGCGGGAACAGATGGGTGACGGCGATGGCCAGCGCCAAACCCAGACCGGTGCGAATGCTGTTGCGCAGCACCACCGCCCGGGTGGCGAAGAACCCGCTCGTGATGGCGGCGACGGCCGTGGTCTCGGGCATCACCCAATCCGCGGTGCCGGTCTTGGGCAGCCCGCGGCCCAGCACGCGTGCCAACACCGGGCGGGCGTCGGCCGCCGCGGCGTTGCGAATGACGCGGCCGGTCACCCCGACCGTGGCCGAAAACGTGCGTCGTCCCAACAACTTCCGGCCCACCTCGATGGCGTCCGCGTCGTCGGGCGATGCGAGGATCTCGACAATGTCTTCGCGATAGCGACCCTGGGCGATCGAGCGCAGTTCGGTCAGCGCCTCGTCGAGATCGGCCGAGCGGGCTCGACGGGCCGCGACGTCGGAGATCTGCAGTACGGCGGCCGAATCACGCAGCACCCGGATCAGCGGGTCCTTCATGTCGGCGAGGAACCGCCCGGTGTCGTCTGAGATCCGGTCGGACAGCCACCCGAGATCGTCGACCACACGGACCAGCGCGCGGCTGCCAGCGGTCAAGGCGACCGGGCGGTAGTCGGCGCCCAGGAACGTCTCCCACAGGTTGTTCATCGCCCGGGTCACGTTCTTGGCGGGCGTGGTGCCCTGCAGACAGTCGGCGAGCCGGTCGCAGACCCGCGCGGCGCCGCTGCGCAACTCGTCGTGGTGGCGAGGCGGCAGCAGGAACAGCGCGGCGGGCACGCAGAACACGAGCGCGATGAGCCAGCCGAGAAGCCGATCGGGGATGGGGCCCACCGGGGTACATGCGGGCAGTACGAACGTCAGCAGCGTCGCACGTTGGCCGGAGGCGATGATCTCGCTGAGCACTCCCGAGAACGTCACCACCACCCCGAGTACGAACATCGCCGCGACGCTCAGCCACGGATGCGGAGCGACCAGGGTGCCGAGCGTGATCAGGATGGCGCCGTTGATCGCCAGCCCCAGGTACGCCAGCGCGCGAGCCGGCCGGTTGCCCGGAAAGTCGACCATGATCAGCAGCGAGACCGAGCCGAAGATCGTGATCATCGGTGTTTGGGTTCCGCCACCCACCGCGAAGCTCACCGCGGCGGCGATCGGCACCACGATCGCGGCCCGGATCGCGCGCCGCAGCGCGTCGAGTTCGGGATCGCGCCGCCGAAGCCGGTTTTCGGCGCGGCGCAGAAGCGGAGCGACGACTTCAGTGAGCGACAACCCCGCCGCCCGCGCTACTCGGCGTCGGGAACCGACGCGAACCGGCCGTCGTCGAGGGCCTGGCGTAGCTGTGCGGAGATCCACCGCAATCCGTCTGGGTCTGGCGTCAACTTCGTCTGCTCGTACCCGATGAAGACGTACACGGCGGATTCAGCGAAAAGCTGTGCCTGGCGTTTGTTCTCCAGGATCTCGAACGCCGATTCGTAGAGGATGTCGAAGCGCTGCTGGTCGACGGCCACCTGCACCTCGTGCACGTGCGGGTCCAGCGCGCTCCACACCCGGATCGCGGCTTCCGCGCTGTGGGGCAGATCCAGCCCGGTCTGGAACAGGGCGTCGATGCGGCGGCGCGGGTCCGGCTCACTGCGGACCGCCTCGACCACCCGCACCGTGCGCTCCTGCGTCCAGTGCGAGAGCAGCTCCCTGGTGTAGGCGGGCCAGTTCGGGAAATAGTGGTAGAACGAGCCGGTCGTCACGCCGAGGCGTTGACAGACCTCCGCCAGTTTCAGGCCGCCGTACCCCATGTCGGACAGAATCTCGATACCCACATCGAAGTAACCGTCCCGCGATACGACGCTCCCCATTACCTGGACATTAGTTCCAAGAGGTGCTGATTCTCTACGGCAAATTTCTCGGCGATTGAATCTCGCAATTTGCTGACAAACGGCTGGTCGGGGCGGCCCCAGCAGCTGATGTCTGAAGCACCAGGTGACGTGTGGCACAATTTGACCGTGCCGCACACGGCGAGTAGGGGTCCGGGTCGTCCACCCGCAGCGAAGGCTGCGGAGACACGTGAGCGCATCATAGGGGCCGCGCGCGAGGTTTTCAGCGAACTCGGATATGACGCCGCGACCTTCCAGGCGATCGCGATTCGGGCGGATCTGACGCGGCCGGCGATCAACCACTACTTCTCCAACAAGCAGGTGTTGTGGCGCGAGGTCGTACAGCAGACCAACGCCGCGATAGTTAGCGCGGGCCGGGCGCGCGCGGAGGACGAGACGAACCTGCTCGCCAGGCTGTCGGCGTACTTCACCGCGGCGATGCAGGCCGAGTCCGAAGATCGTTCGGCCGCAGCCTTTTTGGTGACGTCGGTGCTCGAGGCCCAGCGCCATCCGGAGCTCGCCGACGAGGAGCACGACTCGCTGCGGCATTCCCGCGAATTCGTGGCCTGGGCGGTCAACGAGGCCATCCAGCGCGGCGAGCTCACGACCGATACCGAGGTCGACTCGCTGGTCGAGATGCTCGTCGCGGTGATGTGGGGCATGGGCTTCTACGCCGGCTTCGTCGGCAGCCACGACGAACTCAAGGCCGTGGTGCGGCAGTTCGAGCTGTTGATGTCGAACAATCTCTGGCGCCTTCAGTCCTGACGGGTGACCTGCCCCACAGCTCGATAGCCTGCCTAAGTTCTTCCGGCTACCATGGCGTTCGATGAGTTCGCTGCGCACTGAAGACGACACCTGGGACATCGCGACCAGCGTTGGGACAACCGCGGTCATGGTGGCGGCGGCCCGCGCCGCCGAAACCGACCGGGACGACGCGCTGATCCGCGATCCGTTCGCGAAGGTGCTGGTGGCGGGCACCGGCGGCGGTGCCTGGGACGTGATGACGGACCCTGCCACCCGCGCGAAGGTCGACGAGGCGGATCCCGACGTCGCCGCAATCTTCGAGCACATGGGGAACTACCAGGCGGTGCGGACGCACTACTTCGACGCCTACTTCACCGACGCCGTCGGCGCGGGCATCCGGCAGATCGTCATCCTGGCGTCGGGGCTGGACTCGCGCGCGTACCGGCTCGACTGGCCCGCGGGCACGACGGTCTACGAGATCGACCAGCCCAAGGTGCTCGAGTACAAGGCCGCCCGGCTGGCCGAAGAGGGCGTGCTGCCGGCCGCCAATCGCGTGGCGGTCGCGGTCGACCTGCGCCACGACTGGCCGGCCGCTCTCCAGGAGGCAGGGTTCGTCCCAACGGCCCCGACCGCATGGCTGGCCGAAGGCCTGTTGATGTACCTGCCCGCCGACGCCCAGGACCGCCTGTTCGAGCAGATCACCGCGCTCAGCGCGCCCGGTAGCCGCGTGTCGGTGGAGACCGTCGGGGTGCAGGCCGAGGAGCGGCGCGAGCAGATGCGCGAGCGGTTCGAGCGCATCCGTGCGCAGCTCGGAATGGACGATTCCGTCGACGTCGCGGAACTGATGTACAACGACCCGGACCGCGCGGACGTCTCCGAGTGGCTCGATGCGCACGGCTGGCGGGCGACATCGGTGACCTCGCTGGAGGAGATGCGTCGACTGGACCGCTGGGTGCTTCCGGCCGAGTACGAGAACGACAGCGGGTTTTCCGAGTTCGTCACCGCGTACAAGGACTGACGGAGCCCTTCTGGGCGGCCCAACCGGTTGGTTAGGATCGGGGCATTCCTCGGGTCAGGAAGGACTCCCCCATGACCACCGACATCGCCGCTCCCACCCAAGCCACCGACGACATTCCCAGCGTCGTCCGCCGGTTGCGAGAGACCTTCAAGACCGGACGCACCAGGGACCTCGAGTGGCGTAAACGGCAGCTCAAGGCGATCGAGCGCCTCGCCGTCGAGAACGAGGAGGCCATCGCCGCCGCGCTCGAACAGGATCTGGGCCGCAGCCGCTTCGAGGCGTGGCTGGCCGACATCGCGAGCACCGCGGGCGAGGCCAAGGACGCCGCGAAGAACCTGAAGAAGTGGACCCGCCGCCGATACCGGCTGCTGGAGATGTCGCAGCTGCCCGGCCGGGGCTGGGTCGAATACGAGCCCTTCGGCACGGTGTTGGTCATCGGCGCGTGGAACTTCCCGTTCGTGTTGACGCTGGGCCCGGCGATCGGGGCGATCGCGGCGGGTAACACCGTGGTGCTCAAGCCGTCCGAGGTCTGCCCGGCTTCGTCGGCGCTCATGGCCGAGCTGGTGCCGCGCTACCTCGACTCCGATGCGATCGCGGTGATCGAGGGCGACGGTTCGGTCAGCCAAGAGCTCATTTCGCAGGGCTTCGACCACATCTGCTTCACCGGCGGCACCGAGATCGGCCGCAAGGTCTACGAGGGCGCCGCACCGCACTTGACGCCGGTCACGCTCGAACTCGGCGGCAAGAGCCCGGTGATCGTGTCGGCCGACGCCGACGTCGACGTCGCGGCCAAGCGCATCGCCTGGACCAAGCTGATCAACTCCGGGCAGATCTGCATCGCGCCCGACTACGTGCTCGCCGACGCGAAGATCCGCGACAAGCTGGTCGACAAGATCAAAGAGGCGGTGACGACCTTCGAGTCCGAGAACCCCGACGGCAAGCGCATCGTCAACGAACGGCACTTCGGCCGGCTGACCGACGCGCTGGCCGCGACCAAGGGTGAGGTCGTGATCGGGGGCGGTTCCGACGCGTCGAAGATCAGCATCCAGCCGACGGTCGTGGTCGACCCCGACCCCGCGGAACCGCTGATGACCGACGAGATCTTCGGTCCGATCCTGCCCGTCGTGACGGTCCAATCTCTCGACGACGCAATCAGTTTCGTGAACTCGCGGCCGAAGCCGTTGGCGGCGTACCTCTTCACCAAGACCAAGAGCATCCGGGAACGGGTGATCAAGGAGGTGCCGGCCGGCGGCATGGTGGTCAACCACCTGCTGTTCCACTTCGCCACCAACAAGCTGCCGTTCGGCGGCGTCGGCCCGTCGGGCATGGGCGCCTACCACGGCAGGTACGGCTTCGAGCAGTTCAGCCACAAGAAGACCGTGATGACCAAACCGACCCGACCCGACGTCGGCGCATTCATCTATCCCCCGTATACAGAGAAGGCGCTAAAGCTCGCCAAGAAGCTCTTCTAGGGGTAGGCGCGCAGCGCCTCGGGGACTAGCACAGCAGAGAGGAATCCCATGCCAGGAGTGCAGGATCGCGTCATCGTCGTCACCGGTGCCGGAGGCGGACTGGGGCGCGAATACGCGTTGACGCTCGCCAAGGAGGGCGCCAGCGTCGTCGTCAACGACCTCGGTGGTGCACGTGACGGCACCGGCGCCGGCCACAACATGGCCGACCAGGTCGTCCAGGAGATCAAGGACGCCGGTGGCCGCGCCGTGGCCAACTACGACTCGGTGGCCGAAACCGAGGGCGCCGAGAACATCATCAAGACCGCGCTCGACGAGTTCGGCAAGATCGACGGCGTCGTCTCCAACGCGGGCATCCTGCGCGACGGCACGTTCCACAAGATGACGTTCGAGAACTGGGACGCCGTACTCAAGGTCCACCTGTACGGCGGCTACAACGTGATCCGCGCCGCCTGGCCGCACTTCCGGGAGAACAACTTCGGCCGCGTCGTCGTGGCCACCTCGACCAGCGGCCTGTTCGGCAACTTCGGCCAGGCCAACTACGGCGCCGCCAAGCTCGGCCTCGTCGGTCTGATCAACACGCTGGCCCAGGAGGGCGCGAAGTACAACATCAAGACCAACGCGCTCGCACCGATCGCCGCGACCCGGATGACGCAGGACATCCTGCCGCCGGAGGTCTTCGAGAAGCTGACCCCGGAATACGTTGCGCCGGTGGTGGCTTACCTGATGACCGAGGAAGTGCCCGAGACCGCTTCGGTGTTCATCGTCGGCGGTGGCAAGGTGCAGCGCACCGCCCTGTTCCAGAACGAGGGCGTCACCTTCACCGAGGTGCCCTCCGTCGACGACATCGCCGCGAAGTGGGGCGAGATCACCGACCTGTCGGCGGCGCAGCGGGCAACCTTCAGCCTCGGCTGAGTTCGATGAAAGCGCTTGTCGCGCAAGAACTCACCGGACCGGCCGGACTGGCCTACACCGACGTCGACGATGTCGGCGGCGAGGACGTCATCGTCGTCGACGTCGATGCGGCCGGGGTCAGCTTCCCCGACCTGCTGCTGTTGCGCGGCGAATACCAGCTGCGGCTCGACCCGCCGTTCATCCCCGGCATGGAGGTCGCCGGGGTGGTGCGTTCTGCGCCGTACGAGTCGGAGTTCAAGCCGGGGCAGCGGGTGACGGCGCTGTCCATGCTCGGCGGATGGGCGGAGCGGGTGGCGGTGGCGCCCGAGAGCGTCAAGCCCACGCCGGACGATCTCGACGACGCGCAAGCCGTTGCGCTGCTGGGTAACTACCAGACGATGTACTTCGCGCTGGCCAAGCGCGGCGCGCTGCGGCCGGGTGAGACGGTGCTGGTGCTGGGGTCGGCCGGAGGTGTCGGCACCGCGGCGGTGCAGGTCGCGAAGGCGTTGGGCGCCAAGGTGATCGCGATGGTGCACCGCCCGCATGCCGTCGAGTTCGTCGAGTCGCTGGGCGCCGACGTCGTGCTGCCGTTGACCGACGGATGGTTGATGGCGGTGCAAGAGGCGACCGAGGGCCGTGGCGTCGATCTGGTGGTCGACCCGATCGGCGGTGACGCGTTCGACGACGCCATCCGCGCGCTCTCGGTGGAGGGCCGGCTGTTGGTGATCGGCTTTGCGGCGGGCGGGATTCCGACCGTGAAGGTGAACCGGCTGCTGTTGCGCAACGTCGCGGTGATCGGTGTCGGCTACGGCGAATACGTCAACCGTAAGCCGGGCTCGCAGTCGGTGTTCGAGTTCGGCGTCACGCAACTCGTCAAGGCCGGACTGCGCCCGCCGCCGCCCGTGCGCTACCCGCTGTCGAAGGGCGCCGACGCGCTGCAGGCGCTGGCCGACGGCGGCGTGCTGGGCAAGGTCGTGCTGGAGCCGTAATGGCGCCTCGCGCACTGGCGTTCGACACCTTCGGCACCGTCGTTGACTGGCGCTCGAGCGTCATCCGCGAGCTCGAGGAGTTCGGCCGCGCCCATGGCGTGCAACGGGACTGGGCGGCGTTCGCCGACGACTGGCGGGCCGGCTATCCGCCCGCGATGGACCGGGTGCGTCGCGGCGAGCTGCCGTGGACCAGGATCGATGACCTGCACCGCATGATCCTCGTCGACCTGCTCGACGGTGAGGGCATCACCGGTATCGACGACGCCGCCGTCGATCACCTGAACCGGGCGTGGCACCGGCTCGACCCGTGGCCCGACGCCGTCGACGGGCTCACCCGGCTGAAGCGTCGCTACCTCATCACGACGCTGTCCAACGGGAACGTCTCGCTGCTGACGAACATGGCCAAGCGGGCGGGGCTGCCGTGGGACTGCGTGATCTCCGCCGAGCTCTTCCGCCACTACAAACCCGATCCCGAGGCCTATCTCGGCTGCGCCGAGCTGCTCGACGTCGCGCCCGGTGAGCTGATGCTGGTCGCCGCGCACGCCAGCGATCTGCGCGGCGCCAAACGCGCTGGGCTGATGACGGCTTACGTCGACCGGCCGCTGGAGTACGGCGAGGGCAGGCGACGTCCGTCGAAGATCGAGGACGGGGAATTCGACCTCATGGCAACCGATTTCGTGGACCTGGCGGAGCGGCTCGGAGCATGACCGCCGGGGAGTAGCGTGGGTGCGTGACCGATACCTCCTCGCTGCCGCCCGCGCTGCGCCGGGCGGTCGAACTCTTCGCCGAAACGCCGGCGCGCCTCGACGTCAGTGGTGGCTACCTGGATCTGCTCGACGACGACGCCGCCGGAAGCCAGTCACCGCCCGAGAACAAGGGTCTGATCCAGGCGGTGTGGGCGTCGGGTCCCGGGTCGATGTTCTACGACTACTCGCAGGCCTTCGCCCGCAGGTTCCTGAGCATGTGGCAGTTGCCGATCGAGTGGCTCGAGATTCCGCAGGGCGGTGTCGCGCTCGACATCGGAAGCGGCCCCGGCAACGTGACCGCCTCGCTGGCCCGCGCGGCCGGACCGCAGGGGCTGGCGATCGGCGTCGACATCTCGAAACCGATGCTGGCGCGCGCGGTCAGCGCGCAGGCCGGGCCGAACGTCGGGTTCCTGCGCGCGGATGCGCAGCGGCTGCCGTTCCGCGATGCGACCGTCGACGCGGTGACGTCGCTCGCGGTCTTGCAGCTCATCCCCGAGCCCTCCTCGGCGGTGGCCGAGATGCACCGGGTGCTGCGACCCGGCGGCCGGATCGCGATCATGGTGCCCACTGTCGGCAGCGTTCCTCCGCCGCTGCGATGGTTGTCGCGGGGCGGGGCGCGCTTCTTCGCCGAAGACGAACTGGGCGACGTGTTCGAACATCGCGGATTCGAGCGCGTGCGCACCAAGACCATCGGCAACATGCAGTGGGTCCGGGCGCAGCGCCCGTAGATTCGACGCATGAGCACCGGCGGCATCGTCCTTGTCGCGTTGGCGATCGCGGTCGGCATCGTCGGCATCGTCGTACCGCTGCTGCCCGGCACGCTGCTGGTCTTCGGTGCGATCGCGGTGTGGGCGGTCGTCGAGCGCGACGTCACCGCGTGGGTGACGTTCGGCGTCGCGACCGCGCTGCTCCTGACGGCCGCGTTCATCAAGTACACCTGGCCCGTCCGGCGGATGCGTGAGGCCGACGTGCGCACGTCGAGCCTGGTCGCCGGGGGCGTGCTCGGGGTCGTCGGTTTCTTCGTGATCCCCGTGCTCGGGCTGCCGATCGGTTTCGTGCTGGGCATCTACCTCGCCGAACTGGCCAACCGGCACGAGCAGCGCGCGGCGTGGACGTCGACCAAGCACGCGCTCAAGGGCGTCGCGCTGTCGGTCGGCGTCGAGATGGCCGGCGCGCTGCTCGCCACCGTCGTTTGGGCCATCGGGGTGTACCTGACGCAGTAACTTGCAGGCATGGCCAAGCTGCGTTTCGGATACTTCATCGCTCCGTTCCACCGCGCGGGAACCAACCCGACGCTCGCGCTGCAGCGCGACCTGGAGCTCATCGAGCACCTCGACGCGCTGGGCTTCGACGAGGCCTGGATCGGCGAACACCATTCGGCCGGAAGCGAGATCATCAGCTCACCCGAGGTGTTCATCGCCGCGGCCGCGCAGCGGGCCAAGCGGATCCGGTTCGGCACCGGCGTCATCTCGCTGGCGTATCACAACCCGCTGTGGACGGCCGACCGGCTGATGCTGCTCGACCACCTCACCCACGGCCGGATCATCGGCGGCGTGGGACCCGGTTCGCTACCCACGGATTCGGCGATGATCGGGCTGACCCCCACCGACACCCGCGAACTGCTCGAGACCAACCTCGACATCATGGTCCGGTTGCTCAAGGGCGAGACGGTGTCCGCGAAGACCGCCACACACGAATTGTTCGACGCGCGACTGCAACTGGCGCCCTACTCGGAGGACGGCATCCCGCTCGCCGTCGCCGCCGTGGCGTCGCCGACCGGTGCTCGGCTGGCGGGCAAGCACGGTATCGGCCTGCTGTCGATCGGCGCGACGCTGGTGGTCGAGGGATTCGACGCGCTCGCGCATCACTGGGGCATCGCCGAGGAACGCGCGGCCGCGTTCGGCACCAAGGTCGACCGCCGCAATTGGTCGCTGGTCTGCCCCATGCACATCGCCGAGACCGAGGAGCAGGCCCGCGCCGACGTGCGCTTCGGCCTCGAGCACTGGTACCGCTACTTCCAGAAGGTCGCGGCGTTCCCGCAGATGGAGGTTCCGGGGGAGAACCTCGACGAGGTCGTCGACATCATCAACGGCGCGGGCGCGGGTGTGATCGGCACACCCGAGCAGGCACGCGCCCAGGTGCAGCGGCTGTGGGACCAGTCCGGCGGCTTCGGCTGCATGCTGCAGATGGGCCACGAGTGGGCCAACCCCGCGGCCACCAAACGCTCGGCGGAATTGTTCGCCGCCGAGGTCATGCCGCACTTCCAGGGTCAGGCCCAGCCGACGCTGGACGCCGCCGCGCGGGCCAGCGATGTGCGCGAAAACCTCGCGCAGACGCAGCTGTCCGCGATCGAGCACATGACGCAGAAGTACGAGGCCGAAAAAGGCGGCAGCTGAGGGGATTTCAGCCCAGCAGGACCGCGCGCAGCCGGACCACCTCGTCGTCGGTCACGCCGGATGCCTCGAGGAAGCCGCGCACCGAACCGTAGTTCTCGACGATCGAGCGCCGCGCGGTATCCAGGTACTCCTCACGCACCCCCAGCACCTCGGAGTTCAGTCGCGCCTCGGCGAACGTGAGGATCTCGTCGGTGCTCTCCTCTGCCCGGTCGCGGATCGATTCGAGGATGCTTTCGCGCAGCCGCGGCACGGCCTCATTGCTGCGCAGGAAGTCGGCGACGACGGCGTCGCGGTCCACGCCGATGGCGTCGAGCACCGTCGCCACCGTGAAACCCGTGCGGTCCTTGCCCGCGAAGCAGTGCGCGATGACCGGACGCTGTTCGGCGAGCATCGAAACGACCCGGCGCACGGCAAGATGCGCACCGGGCAACGTCGGGAACTTCTGGTACTCCTCGATCATGAACCGGCGCGCGGCCACCGTCACGTCCTCGTCGTCCGGCTTCTCGGTCATCATCCGCTGGAAGCTCTGCTCGTGCGGGGCCTCCGCGCCCGGCTTGGCCAACTCGTGGAACGGCAGCCGGTGAATCGCCACACCGTCGGGTACGCGGCCCGGCCCGCGCCGCTCGACCTCGCGCTCCGAGCGCAGGTCGGCGACATCGGTGATGTTCAACCGGCGCAACAGTTCCCGGCCCACATCGTTCAGACCGCTCAGCTCGCTGGATCGGAAGAACCGGCCCGGCCGGATGCCCGTTTCCTCGGCTATGTCGCGAAAGTTCCACGCCCCTGACAGGGCGTCAGGGTTGCCCGCCACCTATCCGGTCCCTCCGGTCACCGCGGCAGCGAAAGCGCTCTTCTCCCTGCCCAGTTCGGCGCGCGCGATGGTCCGCATGTGCACCTCGTCGGGGCCGTCGAACAGCCGCATGGCGCGGTGCCAGGCATACAGGCGCGCCAGGGGCACGTCGTCGGAAACGCCCATGCCGCCGTGCACCTGGATGGCGCGGTCGATGACATCGCAGGCGACCTGCGGGGCGACCGCCTTGATCTGGGCCACCTGCACCTGGGCGTCCTTGCTCCTATTGCCCTGCTGGTCGATGGTCCACGCCGCCTTGTGGCACAGCAGCCGGGCCTGGTCGATCTCGTTGCGCGACTTCGCGATCGACTCGCGCACCACACCCTGCTCGGCCAACGGCTTGCCGAACGCCACGCGCTTCTGCACACGGTCGATCATCAACGCCAGCGCGCGCTCGGCCGCGCCCAGCGCCCGCATGCAGTGGTGGATACGGCCCGGACCCAGTCGCGCCTGGGCGATCGCGAAGCCGCTGCCCTCCTCGTGGAGCAGGTTCTCGACGGGCACCCGCACGTTGTCGAACACGATCTCGCAGTGACCGTGCTGGTCCTGCCAACCGAACACCGGAAGCGACCGCCGGATGTCGACACCTGGGGTGTCGACCGGCACGAGGATCATCGACTGCTGCTGGTGGCTGGCGGCATCCGGATTGGTTCGGCCCATCACGATCAGGATCTTGCAGCGCGGATCGGCCGCTCCGGTGATCCACCACTTGCGACCGTTGATGACGTAGTCGTTGCCGTCGCGCAGCATGGTCGTCTCGATGTTGCGGGCGTCGCTGGAGGCGACCGCGGGTTCGGTCATCGCGAACGCGCTGCGGATCTCGCCGGCCAGCAGCGGCTCGAGCCACTGCTTGCGCTGCTGCTCATCGGCGAACAGGTGCAGCGTCTCCATGTTGCCGGTGTCGGGGGCCGCGCAGTTGGTGACCTCGGGTGCGATCTCCATGCTCCAGCCGGTCAGCTCGGCGAGCTGCGCGTACTCGAGGTTGGTCAGACCGGACTCCGCGGGCAGGAACAGGTTCCACAGGCCGCGGTCCTTGGCGAGCTTCTTGAGGTCCTCGACGATAGGCGGGACGGTGTGGTCCTTGGGGCCGGCCTCTTCGCGGTAGCGGTCGTATTCGGCTTCGGCGGGGAAGACGAACTCCGTCATGAACTCGGACAGCCGCTGGTGATAGTCCGCAGCCTTGGCCGACATCGCGAAATCCATGCCCGCCACGATATGTCACATCCTCAGCCGGGCTTCTGCTGCGTCGGGCTTTGCGGGGACTCCCACTTGGACTCCAGGCTGCGGGTCACCCGGGTGCCCGCCGCGTACTCGACCTGGAACGTCGCACCGTCGTCGACCTCGTAGGTGATCAGGGCGGTGCCGTCGTTGACGTCCTTGTGCACCACCTTGCAGGGGACGGGTTCGGCGCCGCGGTCGACGAGGACGATGTCGCCGGGTGCGACGTCCTCGATGCGGTCGTTCTCAGAGATGTTCGACATCCGTCGACCGTAGCAACGTCGGCTGCAGGCTATGGTGTCGTGCGTTCGCCGATGCGTCCACCGTCGCGCACGTCCCCGAAATCTGCTGACTGCGAACCGATTTGACTGGGCGCGGTGTGGCCACAATCACGGCCTTTTTGCTTGCCTTATTCGTCCGAGGGACAGAGTATTGAGTACGTAATCTGGACTGAATCCAAACTAAGCGAAAGAAGGATGGTGCTCGCGATGGCATTGTTGACAATCGGTGACCAGTTCCCCAGCTACGACATGGCGGCGGTGGTCGGCGGTGACCTCTCCGAGGTCGATGCCAAGCAGCCCGACGACTACTTCATCCGTGTGACCAGCGAGGATCACCCCGGCAAGTGGCGGATCGTCTTCTTCTGGCCGAAGGACTTCACCTTCGTGTGCCCGACCGAAATCGCCACCTTCGGCAAGCTCAACGAGGACTTCGAGGACCGAGACGCGAAGGTCATCGGGGTGTCGGTGGACAACGAGTTCGTCCACTTCCAGTGGCGCGCCCAGCACGAGGACCTCAAGACGCTGCCGTTCCCGATGGCCTCTGACCTCAAGCGCGAGCTGTCGCTGGCCACCGGCGTGCTCAACGCCGAAGGAGTCGCCGACCGCGCGACGTTCATCGTCGACCCGAACAACGAGATCCAGTTCGTGTCGGTGACCGCCGGCTCGGTGGGCCGCAACGTCGACGAGGTGCTGCGGGTGCTCGACGCGCTGCAGTCCGACGAGCTGTGCGCCTGCAACTGGAAGAAGGGCGATCCGACGATCAAGCCGGCCGAGCTGCTGGCGGAGGCGGTGTGACCATGAGCATCGACAACATCAAGGAAGCGCTTCCGGGTTACGCCAAGGACCTGAAGCTCAACTTCGGCAGCATCGTCAAGACCAACGAGCTGTCCGAACAGCAGTTGTGGGGTGCCCTGGTGGCGACGGCCGCGGCGACCAAGTCCGACCGCCTGCTGCGCGAAATCGCCGAGGACGCACTGGACATCCTCAGCCAGGAGGCCTACGACGCCGCGCTCGGCGCGGCCGCCATCATGGGGATGAACAACGTGTTCTACCGCACGAAGGGCCAGCTCGACGGCGGCTACGACGATCTGCGCACCGGCCTGCGGATGAACATCATCGGCAATCCCGGTGTGGCCAAGGAGGATTTCGAGCTGTGGTCGCTGGCGGTGTCGGCGATCAACGGATGCGGCCACTGCCTCGCGGCGCACGAGAAGACGCTGCGTGACGCGCAGGTGTCGCGCACGGTGATCTTCGAAGCGATCCGGCTGGCCTCGATCGTCTCGGGCGTGGCCCAGGCGCTGCAGACCGCGGACGTGCTGACCACTGTCTGACCGAACACGATGAAGCGGGGGCACCGGTGGGGTGCCCCCGCTTTCGTGTCCGCCTCAGCGGTGATAGCTCGGCTGCTCGAACTCGATGTGATCGATGCGGTGGCCGTGCGTTCCGGACTGGACTCCCGGCGCATGGACGTCGGGCGTCGCGACGATGCCCGGCCGCGGCGTCGGATCCTGCGTGTAGGTCCCGGCGCTGGCCGCACCGGCGAAACCGAGTGCCCCGGCGAGGATTCCGCCCGCGAGGACGGGCAGCGCGAAGAAGCGGGCGAAGCGGTGAGTGGTGTTGGTGTCCATCTGAATCTCCTGTGATCCTTGCTTTTTGGTTTGTCGACCGGGTTGTTCCGGTGATGACTCAAGAGTGCTGCAACGCGATCTCGGTGTATGTCCGGCGAACGGCGGTCGAACCGGATGAATCTCGTGTCCTCCAAATGGGGGAAGCGAAGGCGCCGCTGTGCCAAGCTGAACGCGTGGTGAGCAGCACGACCGGTGAGAAAGTCCGCGTGGTGGTGGGCGACGACCACCCGATGTTTCGCGACGGAGTGGTCCGGGCGTTGGTATCCAGCGGGGAGATCGACGTGGTCGCCGAGGCCGATGACGGGGCGACCGCGCTCGCGGCCATCCGCGAGCACAACCCGCAAGTGGCGCTGCTGGACTACCGGATGCCGGGGATGGACGGTTCGGAAGTGGCCGCCGCGGTGGCGCGCGACGAGCTGGTCACCCGGGTACTGCTGATCTCCGCACACGACGAATCCGCGATCGTCTATCAGGCGCTGCAGAACGGCGCCTCGGGCTTCCTGCCCAAGGAGTCCACCCGCTCCGAGCTCGTCAACGCCGTGCTCGACTGCGCGAAGGGCCGAGACATCGTCGCTCCGAGCCTGGCCGCCGGTCTCGCCGGTGAGATCCGCAAGCGCGCGGAGCCCGACGGTCCGACGCTCAGCCCACGCGAGCGCGAAGTGCTCAAGCTCATCGCATCTGGCTGCAGCATCCCGACGATGGCCAAACAGCTTTACCTCGCTCCATCGACGGTGAAGACCCACGTACAGCGGCTCTACGAGAAGCTCGGAGTCAACGACCGCGGCGCCGCCGTCGCCGAGGCGATGCGTCGCAAGCTGCTGGACTGACACCGCCGTGGTGGACCGGATCGCGAACTTCTTCGCCACGGAACCCGTGCGCGTCTCCGCCGTGATGCGGCTGCCGCTGCTCGCACTCGTCGCGGTGCTCGTGCTGATCTGGGAGGTCGATCACTGGCTGCCAGGGCTTTACGCGGTGGTGCTGGGGACGTGGTCGGTGGCGGCCGTGGTCTGGCTCATCGCGGTGCTGCGTGGCCCGGTGCCGCGGTGGGGAGGCTGGGCGTCCACCGGTGTCGACGTCCTGATGATCCTGGTGCTGTGCCTGGTGTCGGGTGGAGCCACCGCAGCACTGCTCCCGGTCTTCTTCCTGTTGCCCATCGCGGTGGCGTTTCAGGACCGGCCGGCACTGACAGCGCTGCTCGGACTCGGCGCGGCGTGCGCGTATCTCGGGGCATGGATCGTCTACTCGAAGCGGGATGACTCGGTGGGCTTGCCGGACGTCGTATACACCCAATTCGGATTCCTAGTATGGGGCGCAGTGGCGATGACCGCGCTGTGCGTCGTGCTGGTCCGCCGCCAGGCGCGTGTCGCGAAACTTCAAGCGGTGCGGCGTCAACTGGTGTCCGAGGCGATGCAGGCCGACGAGCGTCACAACCGCGAGGTGGCCGAGAACCTCCACGACGGACCGCTGCAGACACTGCTCGCGGCGCGCCTCGACCTCGACGAGTTGCAGGAGCGCAACGACGATCCCGCGCTGGAGGCGGTGCGTGAAGCGCTTCAGCAGACCGCCGCCGCGCTGCGCTCGACGGTGACCGAACTGCACCCGCAGGTGCTCGCACAGCTGGGCCTCACGCCAGCCGTGCGAGAGTTGGTGCGGCAATTCGAATCCCGCGGTGGTTATGTCGTGCACGCGGACCTCGACGATGTCGGAAAGCCAGAATCACAGCAACTGCTCTATCGCGCCGCCCGGGAGCTGCTCGCCAACATCCACAAGCACGCCGGCGCGACGACCGTGCGGGTGGGGCTGACACGGCGGGGGGACCGGGTCGTGCTGACGGTCTCCGACGACGGCAAGGGTTTCGACCCGGCGATCATCGAACAATATGTCGCCGACGGCCATATCGGACTGGGTTCGCTGCTGGCCCGGTTCGACGCCATGGGCGGCTCGATGAAGGTGAACTCCGTTGAGGGCCACGGCACCCAGGCCACGGTCACCTCGCCGCCGGAGCCGACCCCGTCAACCGCCGAGCAGACGCAAAGCTGACCATTTCGCCGCGAAGAAGGGCAGTTTGCTGTCTGCTCGCGGTCAGGAACTGAGGCCCCGGGCGATGACGAGACGTTGAATCTGGTTGGTGCCCTCGAAGATCTGGGTGATCTTCGCTTCGCGCATGTATCGCTCGACGCGGTAGTCGCGGGTGTAGCCGGCGCCGCCGAACACCTGCACCGCGTCGGTCGTCACCTTCATCGCGGCATCGGTCGCGACCAGCTTGGCCACGCTGGCCTGCTGTGAGTACGGCCGGTTCTGATCACGCCGTCGGGCCGCGTCCAGGTACGTCGCCCTGGCGGTGGCCACGGCGGCCGCCATGTCGGCGAGCAGGAACCCGAGGCCCTGGTGGTCGATGATCTTGCGCCCGAACGTGGTTCGTTCGTTCGCATAGGCGACGGCCTCGTCGAGCGCGGCCTGCGCCAACCCGGTGGCCACCGCGGCGATGCCCAACCGCCCGGAATCCAGTGCGGAGAAAGCGATCTGCAGGCCCTGACCCTCGCCGCCGATCAGCCGATCCGCCTCGATGTCGGCGTCCTCGTAGAACGCCGACGTCGTCGGAATCGCGTGCAGGCCCATCTTCTCCTCGGGCTTGCCGAAGCTCAGCCCCGGAAGGTCGCCGGGCACCAGGAAACACGAAATGCCCCGCGAGCCTTCGCCCGTCCGCGCGAACAACGTGTAGAAGTCGGCGCGCCCACCGTGGGTGATCCATGACTTGGAGCCGTTGAGCCGGTATCCGCCATCGGTTTTGGTGGCCGCGCAGCGCAGCGCGGCCGCGTCGGAACCGGCCTGGGGTTCGGACAGGCTGTACGCGCCGATCTGCTCACCGGACAACATCCCGGGCAGCCAACGCTGCTTCTGCTCGTCGGCGCCGAAGGTCAACAGGGGATGTGACGACAGGCTGTGCACGCTGACGGCCACCGCGACGGCCGCCCAGCGCGCCGCCAGTTCCTCGAGCACCTGCAGATAGACCTCAAACGGCTGTCCGCCGCCGCCCCATTCCTCGGGCTGGGGCAGGCTCAGCAGCCCGGCCGCGCCCAGCTGAGCCATCACGCCTTCGGGATAGCGCTCCGCCTTCTCGTGATCGTCGACGATCGGGTCGAGCACCTTGTCGGCGATGTCGCGGGTCAGCGCGATCAGGTCCTCGGCGTCCGGGGTGGGCAGCAGCCGGTCGACAGCCATCCGATGGCCTCCTGGTTGTGCGGGTCGAGACAACCATAGGCGGGCGCTTGCGCCGTCAGTCGCTGCGTCTCCACCAGGCGGTGAAGTACAGCACCATGGCCCCCGTCATCGCCAGCAGCACCCACAGGACGAGCACCTGGTCGATCCACGCGCCGGGCGGCGGAGCACCGGGCATGAAGTTGCGGATCGGGATGATCGCGAACAACGACGCGGCATACCAGGTACCGAACGGCGGGAGGAAGTTGCGTCGTCCGCGCAGCATCTCGATGGACACGAAGAGCGCCAGCGCGGGCAGCGTGATCAACACCAGGCATAGGCCCACGTCGAACGCGAGCGGGCCCTTGGCTCGCCTCAACGTCACCGTCTCGTAGTCACCGTCCTTGGCCGACTGGGTGGCCGGGCCGCTGCGCGTGCTCGAGACGTCCCAGCCGTCCAGCCCGCCGGTCACCACCACCCGTGCGGGCTCGAACGTACGGGCGTCACCGCTGCCGATGAGAATGTCGGCCCCCAGCGCGCCCAGCCTGTACGAGTCGAACGGCCACTTGTCGGCGTCGCCGCTGGCGGTGAGCGTGGTGCTGATCTCGGCGGGCAGCTGGCCCTTCGGTGTCTGCAGATCGTCGACGTCGATGTTGACCTCGTCAATGAAGAGGCGCACCGCGATATCGGTGTTGACCACGTTGAGGTCGTCGTTCATGTGATCGTCGGACGGGAAGACTACGACTTTGACGTCGATCTGGTTGGCGACCGTGTGCAGCTCCGACAAGGTCACGCGCACGATGTTGTCGTCGTCGGTGCCGAGGTCGGGCGAACCGAGAGTCGAGGCCTGTCCGGAGAGGTAGTGATAGCCGACCAGCGAGGCGGCGTAGATGATCAGGATGATCAGGACGGTGGCTATGTCGTTCAACCGTGAGCGCCTGCGGCTGCGCAACCTCGACGGTTCTTCTTCCCCCACCACGCGGATGCTAGTTGCAGCGGCGCCGGATCCCGGCGCGCCGTGCCGGTGGAAATCCGCGACGACCCGTATCGATTTAGCTGTGACCAGCGGTAGCGGTTAAGGTGTTCCGTCATGACGGAGCAGACGCATGCTGATGTCGCCGCCGCGGCGGCTCCGACGGTCGGGGTGGTCCGCGAATCCGGGGCGGACGAGCGCCGCGTCGCGCTGGTGCCGAAGGCCGTCGCGTCGCTGGTGAACAGCGGCGTCGCCGTCGTCGTGGAATCCGGGGCGGGCGAGCGGGCGCTGCTGCCCGACGATCTCTACACCGCCGCGGGCGCGACGATCGGCGACGCATGGAGCGCTGATGTCGTGGTCAAGGTGGCGCCGCCGAGCGCCGACGAGGTGGCCAGGCTCAAGAGCGGGCAGACGCTGATCGGATTCTTGGCGCCGCGCAACGCGGACAACCAGATCGCGGCGCTGAAGACGGCGGGTGTGCAGGCGTTTGCCGTCGAGGCGATCCCCCGCATCTCGCGCGCCCAGGTGATGGACGCGCTGTCGTCTCAGGCCAACGTCGCGGGCTACAAGGCCGTACTGCTGGCGGCTTCGGAGTCGACGCGGTTCTTCCCGATGCTCACCACCGCGGCCGGCACCGTGAAGCCGGCGTCGGTGTTGGTGCTCGGGGTGGGAGTGGCCGGACTGCAGGCGCTGGCCACCGCCAAGCGGTTGGGCGCGCGCACCACCGGTTACGACGTGCGCCCCGAGGTGGCCGATCAGGTCCGCTCGGTCGGCGCGCAGTGGCTCGAACTGGGCATCGAGGCCGCGGGTGAGGGTGGCTACGCCCGTGAGCTCTCCGAGGAGGAGCGCGCGCAGCAGCAGAAGGAGCTGGAACGCGCGATCACCGGGTTCGACGTCGTGATCACCACGGCGCTGGTGCCCGGGAGGCCGGCGCCCCGGCTGGTAACCGCCGCCGCCGTCGAGGGGATGAAGCCGGGCAGTGTCGTCGTCGACCTCGCGGGTGAGACGGGCGGGAACTGCGAGCTGACCGAACCGGGACAGACGGTCGTCAAGCACGGCGTCACCATCGCCTCGCCGCTGAACTTGCCCGCGACCATGCCCGAGCACGCCAGCGAGCTGTACTCGAAGAACCTGACCTCGCTGCTGGACCTGCTGATCACCGACGGTGCGCTGGCACCCGACTTCGACGACGAGGTCGTGGCGGCCTCCTGCGTCACCCGGGAGGGATGATGTACGACAATCTGCTGGCCAATCTCGCGATCCTGGTGCTCGCCGGGTTCGTCGGGTTCGCCGTCATCTCCAAGGTGCCCAACACCTTGCACACACCGCTGATGTCGGGCACCAACGCCATCCACGGCATCGTGGTGCTCGGTGCGCTGATCGTGCTGGGCGACCTGCCCGCCGACGCGCACTGGGGTGTACGCGCCATCGCGTTCGTGGCCTTGATCTTCGGCACGCTCAACGTGATCGGCGGCTTCCTGGTGACGGACCGGATGCTGGGGATGTTCAAGTCCCGCAAACCGGAGCCGAAATCTATCGAGACGACGGAAGCGGCGGCCGACAAGTGAACTACCTCGTCACCGTCCTCTACATCGTCGCGTTCGCGCTGTTCATCCTCGGCCTCTCGGGGCTGACCGGACCCAAGACCGCGGTGCGGGGCAACTGGATCGCCGCCACCGGTATGGCCATCGCCGTGATCGCCACCCTGATCAAGGTGCGTGACACCGCGCCGATCAACTGGATTCTGATCGTCGCCGGGTTGGCGCTGGGCGTGATTCTCGGTGTGCCGCCGGCCAAGAAGACCAAGATGACCGCGATGCCCCAGCTGGTGGCGCTGTTCAACGGCGTCGGCGGCGGCACCGTGGCGCTGATCGCGTGGGCGGAGTTCATCGAGACCGATGGCTTCGGACACTTCACCCCGGACCAGCACCCGACGGTGGCGCTGGTGGCCGGGTCGCTGTTCGCCGCGATCATCGGTTCGGTGTCGTTCTGGGGTTCGCTGGTGGCGTTCCTCAAACTCCAGGAGTCGATACCCAAGAAAGTCGAGAAGCGACTTGTCGCCTCGGCCAAGGTCTTTCAGGCCGCCAACGTGGTGCTGCTGCTCGGTGCGACCGCGGCGGCGATCTACATCGGGCTGAACGCCGGTACGGGCAGCCCGGACTGGACGATCGCGGTGGTGCTCGTGCTGGCCGGCCTGATGGGCCTGTTCGTGGTGTTCCCGATCGGCGGCGCCGACATGCCGGTCGTCATCTCGCTGCTCAACGCGCTGACCGGATTGTCCGCGGCCGCAGCGGGTCTGGCGTTGAACAACACCGCGATGATCGTCGCGGGCATGATCGTCGGCGCATCGGGCTCGATCCTGACCAACCTGATGGCCGTGGCGATGAACCGGTCGATCCCGGCGATCGTGTTCGGTTCCTTCGGCGGTGGCGCCGCCGCGGCGGCCGGCCCCGGCGGCGACCAGGGCACCGTCAAGGCGACCTCGGCCGCGGACGCCGCGATCCAGATGGCCTACGCCAACCAGGTGATCGTCGTCCCGGGCTACGGACTGGCCGTCGCGCAGGCCCAGCACACCGTCAAGGAGATGGCCGATCTGCTGGAGAGCAAGGGCGTCGAGGTCAAATACGCGATCCATCCCGTCGCGGGCCGCATGCCGGGGCACATGAACGTGCTGCTGGCCGAGGCCGACGTCGAGTACGACGCGATGAAGGAAATGGACGACATCAACGGCGAATTCGGCCGCACGGACGTCACGTTGGTCATCGGCGCCAACGACGTCACCAACCCGGCCGCGCGCAACGACCCGTCGAGCCCGATTCACGGCATGCCGATCCTCAACGTCGACGAGTCGCGGTCGGTGATCGTGCTCAAGCGCTCGATGAACGCGGGCTACGCCGGCATCGAGAACCCGCTGTTCTTCCTCGACCAGACCTCGATGCTGTTCGGCGACGCAAAGAAGTCCGTCACCTCGGTGATCGAGGAGCTCAAGGCGCTCTAACGACTACCTGCTAGCCGGTAGTGGGTTCTGCTGCCAGCGCCATTGGCGCGGCGTTGCGCCCGCGGTGAGATCGACGCGCCCACATCCAGTCCACCGCGGCGGCCTGCCCGAATACCAGCTTCGTGTTGGGCGGCTACTCGCAGGGCGCGGCGGTCGTCGACATCCTCACGGCGGCACCGGGGCCCATACTCGACTTCGCCGACCCGCTGCCGCCGGCGCTGGCCGACCGCGTCGCGGCCGTCGCGGTGTTCGGCAACCCCTCCGACCGGGTCGGCCTGCCGCTCACCGGGGCGAGCCCGCTGTACGGCGCCAAGACCGCCGAGTACTGCACTGTCGGTGACCCGGTGTGCTCCGACGGCGACGACCGTGCCGCACACAGCCTCTACATCCAGTCCGGCCTGGTCGACCAGGCCGCCCAGGTCGCGGCCGCCCGGGTGACCGTGGCACCGGTCCCGCCCGCCGCGCAGCTCGCGTCGAACGTAAGCTCGGGCGGGTGACGCAGCGACGTTCGCCCTTCGAGGTCCTGCTGGCCCGCGCGGGCGGTGTTCGCGGCCTGATCTACTCCGCACTGCCGGTCGTGGTGTTCGCCGCGACGTCGCCGACGCTCGGGCTGCCGGTCGCCACCGCAGCCGCCGTCGGTGCCGCGGCGGTGGTGGCTATTTGGCAACTGCTGCAACGGAACTCGGTGCGGCCAGCGTTGTTTGGTTTCGGCGCGGTCGCGGTCTGCGCGGTGGTGGCACTGATCACCGGGCGCGCCAAGGACTTCTATCTGCCGGGAATCTGGATGTATCTGGGCCTGGCGATCGCGTTCACGACCTCGCTGGTGGTGCGCCGTCCGCTGGTCGGCGTGGTGTGGGCGTGGATCACCGGACGCGACGGCTCCTGGCGCCGGGTGCGCAGTGCGCGGCTGGCATTCGACATCGCGACCGCGGTGATGGCCGCGGCGTCGTGGTCGCGATTCTGTGTGCAGTACTACCTCTACGACACCGACCGGGAGGGGCTGCTTGCCCTGGCGCGCGTCGCGATGGGCTGGCCGATCTTCGTGGTCACCTCGACGGTCATCTACCTCGCGATCCGCACCGCGCTGCGCACGCTGCCGCGCTCCGCCTGAGCCGCTCGCGGAATTTCGCTCGCGCTGATCGCAGATATTCACCCCTGCGCCGACACCCGGTACGAATACCCGGGTGAGCGCGACACTTGCTGCCGACTGCTGCTGTCGCTGAACCCTTCTCGCCTCACTTCAGCCACAGAAAGCCGCAGACCGTGTCCGTATTCGTTGACATCGTGCGCGACGAGCCGATCGTCGAGAAGCCCACCGCGAGGTGGCACGGCCGTCTGACCCGTGCGATGTTGCCGGTCTTGTCAGTGATGGTGTTCTTCGCCGTCTGGCAGCTCGCCGCCGCGAGCGGGGTCTGGAACCAGACGTTCGTGCCCTATCCGAGCACTGTGTGGCGAGCCTTCGTCGACATCTCCACCACCCACGACGGGGTCCGCGGCTATGCGGGGTACCTGTTGTGGGAGCACCTCTACATGACGTTGCGCCGGGTGCTGGCCGGCGTCGCGATCGGGGTGGCCCTCGGCGTGCTGCTCGGCCTGGTGATGGGTTCGATCGGCTGGGTGCGCAGCGTCCTCGAACCGTGGCTGACATTCCTGCGCGCGCTGCCGCCGCTGGCATACTTCTTCCTGCTGGTGATCTGGCTCGGCATCGACGAGGCCCCGAAGATCACCCTGCTGGCGCTGGCCGCCCTGCCGCCCGCCGCGGTCGCCACCACCGCCGCCGTGCTCGCCGCGCCGGTCGGATTACAGGAAGCCGCACGGGCATTGGGCGCGTCGCGGCGGGAGGTGATCCGCGACGTCGTCGTCCCGTCCGCACTGCCCGAAACGTTCACCGGCATCCGGCTCGCGGTGGGCATGGCCTACTCGTCGGTGGTCGCCGCCGAACTGTTCAACGGCATTCCGGGCATCGGCGGTCTGGTCAAAGACGCGAGCAATTACAACAACACCCCCGTCGTGCTGGTCGGCATCTTCGCCATCGGCATCTCCGGCCTGCTGATCGACGGTCTGCTTCGGGCCGCCGAACGGCGCGCCGTCCCGTGGAGAGGAAAGATATGAGAACCAAAGCTCTTCTGATAGCGCTTCTTTCGGCCGTCCTGGCCCTAGCCGGCTGCTCGGTGGACAAGTCCGACCAGGTGGCGGGCAAACCGACGATCCGGATCGGCTACCAGACCTTCCCGAGCGGCGACCTGATCGTCAAGAACAACCGCTGGCTCGAGGAGGCGCTGCCCGACTACAACATCAAGTGGACCAAGTTCGACTCCGGCGCCGACGTCAACACCGCGTTCATCGCAAAGGAACTCGACTTCGGCGCGCTGGGCTCGAGCCCCGTTGCGCGCGGCCTCTCGGCCCCGCTGAACATCCCCTACAAGGTCGCGTTCGTGCTCGACGTCGCCGGCGACAACGAGGCGTTGGTGGCCCGCAACGGCAGCGGTGTGAACACCATCGCCGAACTGCGCGGTAAGCGGGTCGGCACGCCGTTCGCCTCCACCGCGCACTACAGCCTGCTCGCCGCGTTGGCCCAGAACGGGCTGTCCGCCAACGACGTTGCGCTCGTCGACCTGCAACCGCAGGCCATTCTTGCGGCCTTCGACCGCGGCGACATCGACGCCGGGTACTCTTGGTTGCCGACGTTGGATCAGCTCCGCAAGAACGGCAAGGACCTCATCACCAGCCGGCAACTGGCCGAGGCGGGTAAACCCACCCTCGACCTCGCCGTGGTGGCCGACGAGTTCGCCGGCGCACATCCCGACGTCGTCGACACCTGGCGCCAGCAGCAGGCCCGCGCGCTCGACGTCCTCCACAACGATCCCGACGCCGCGGCCAAGGCCATCGCCGCCGAAATCGGGCTCACTCCATCGGAAGTCGCCGGACAGCTCAAGCAGACGGTGTACCTGACACCGCAGGAAGTCGCGTCCATCGAATGGCTCGGCTCCGACGGCGAACCCGGCAACCTGGCCGTCAACCTGCAGAGCGCCTCGCAGTTCCTCGCCGACCAGAAGCAGATTCCCGAAGCCGCACCGCTGTCGACGTTCCAGGCCGCGCTCTACACCAAGGGTCTGCCGGGTGTCCTCACTTCGTGACGTCGAAACCGTTGCACAGCAGCGGAACACCGACGGGGTCCGGATCAGCGGCGTCTCGCACCGGTACGGCCGCGGAGGCGACGCCGTGACTGCACTCGGCCCCGTCGACCTCACCGTGGAACCGGGGGCATTCCTGGTCCTGGTTGGGGCGTCGGGCTGCGGAAAGAGCACGCTGCTGCGGCTGCTGGCCGGGTTCGAGGCGCCGAGCGAGGGCTCGGTCCGGGTGGCGGGCGCCCCGCCTACGCCGGGTGTCACCGCGGGCGTCGTCTTCCAGCAGCCGCGGCTGTTCCCGTGGCGCACGGTCGGCGGAAACGTCGACCTGGCGCTGCGATACGCGGGAGTGCCGCGCGAGCGTCGCAGCGAGCGGCGCGACGAACTGCTGCGTCGGGTCGGGCTCGAAGGCACGGCGGGCCGCAAGATCTGGGAGATCAGCGGCGGCCAGCAGCAACGGGTCGCGATCGCCAGGGCGCTGGCGGCCGAGACCCCGCTGTTTCTGCTCGACGAACCGTTCGCCGCGCTCGACGCCCTGACACGTGAGCTGCTGCAGGAGGACGTCCGCGCGGTCAGCGCCGAGACCGGGCGCACGACGGTGTTCGTCACGCACAGCGCCGACGAGGCCGCGTTCCTCGGCTCACGCATCGTGGTGCTCACCCGGCGGCCCGGCCAGGTGGCCTTGGACATTCCCGTCGACCTCCCCCGCACCGGCAGCGACCCCGACGAGTTGCGGCGCTCGCCTGAGTACGCGGAACTGCGCGCGGAGGTGGGGGCAGCGGTGAAGGCGGCCGCGGCCTGACCTTGGGCGGTTCAGCCGACGGCGGTCGGGTAATCCGACGTCATGGACATGCACGCCCTTCTTCAGATCCCCGAATCGGCCGGCTCTCTCGACGCGGTCGCGGACCGGACGGCCGACGCGGTCGACCGGGTCCTCGGCGACGGCGCGTTGGCGCAGGGATTGCGCGGCTCCTGGCTCGGCCACCCGACGCATCCGTTGATGATCACGCTTCCGATAGGCGCATGGATGTCGTCGATGGTGCTGGACCTGATCTTCAAGGACCGCGACGCCGCGCGCCAGCTCATCGCGATCGGGTTGGCCGCGACGCCACCCGCGGTACTCGCGGGGCTTGCGGAGTTCCCGACGCTGGGAACGCGGCAGCGGCGGGTCGGGCTCGTGCACGCGGCAGGCAACACCGTCGCGGCGCTGGCGTTCTGGATGGCCTATCGGAAATACAAGAGGGGGAAGCTGGGCGCGGCGCGCACGTTCAGCGTGCTCGGGTTGACCGCGGTTTCAGTGGGCGGTGCGCTCGGCGGGCACCTGTCCTATGCCCAAGGCGCAGGGGTACACCGCTGGCAGTTGACGGGTTAGACCGGCGGATAGGCGGGCGGCGGGTAGACCCCACGCAGAATCCAGGCGAACCAGTTCACGCCGTATTCCAGCTCGTCGCTCGCGTCATAGTCCGGATTCGGATCCATGGGGTCACCTCTCGAGTGCGGCCGGTAATGACCGAAGTCTAGACCCGCCCTGCGCAGTGCGACACCCCCAACACCTACACTTCCAACCAGTTGATTGACCGCCGGACGCGCTTCCGGCCTGCATATAGTGAGTCGCCATGCCCTCTTCGGACGCCGCCACCCAGAACGGGAGGACCCGTCGCGACGAGTTGTTGGCCGTAGCCACCAAGCTCTTCGCCGCGCGCGGCTACCACGGCACCCGGATGGACGATGTCGCCGACGCGGTCGGCCTGAACAAGGCGACCGTCTACCACTACTACGCCAGCAAGTCGCTGATCCTCTACGACATCTACAAGGGCGCGGCGGACTTCACGGTCGACGCGCTGCACGACGACCCCACGGCGTCGGCCCGCGAGACGATCTACCACTTCACCCGGCGCCTGCTCGTCGGCATCGCCAGCGACATCGAACGTGCGGCCGTGTACTTCCAGGAGGGCCCCTACATCGGCGAGTGGTTCACCGAGGAGCAGGTGGCCTACATCCGCGAGAAGGAGACGCAGGTCTACGAACACGTGCGCGACGTCATCGACCGTGGCATCGCCAGCGGTGAGTTCTACGACTGCGACTCACACGTGCTGGCGCTGGGCTACATCGGCATGACGCTGGGCGCGTACCGCTGGCTGCGGCCCCACGGCAGGCGCACCGCCCAGGAGATCGCCGTCGAGTTCAGCACGGCGTTACTGCGCGGCCTGATCCGCGACGAGTCCGTGCGGGCGGAGTCCCCGCTGGGCATCGAGGTCGACGCGCTACCCGGCGAACCGGACACCGCGACCGCACCGTGAAGTCGCTGCTGCTGTCGCGTCGCGACCTCGACTTCCTGCTCTATGAGTGGCTGCGCGTCGAGCAGCTGACCGAACGCGAACGGTTCGCCGAGCACTCGCGCGAGACCTTCGACGCGGTGCTGGAACTCTGTGAGCAGCTGGCGACGCGGTACTTCGCGCCGCACAACAAGACCAGCGACGCCAACGAGCCGACCTTCGACGGCGAGAAGGTCACCGTGATCCCCGAGGTCAAGGAGGCGTGGGACGCGTTCGCCGCCGCCGACCTGATTGCGATGTCGATGGAGCACCGTCTCGGCGGCGCGCAGCTGCCCGCAGCGGTGGCACAGGCCGCGTTCGCCTGGTTCTCGGCGGCCAACCTCAGCACGACCGGCTACCTCATGCTGACGATGGCCAACGCCAACCTGCTGGCCCGCTTCGGCACCGAAGAGCAGATCGAGGGGTTCGTCAAACCGATGCTGGCGGGCCGGTTCTCGGGCACCATGGCGCTGTCGGAGACACAGGCGGGTTCGTCGCTGGCCGACATCACCACCCGCGCCGAACCCCGAGAAGACGGCACCTACCGGCTGTTCGGGTCGAAGATGTGGATCTCCGGCGCCGAACACGAACTGACCGACAACATCGTCAACCTGGTGCTCGCCAAGATTCCCGGCGGGCCACCGGGAACCAAGGGCATCTCGTTGTTCATCGTGCCCAAATACCTGCCCGGTGGCGACGGCGCGGTCGGCGAGCGAAACGACATCGTGCTGGCGGGGCTGAACCACAAGATGGGCCAGCGGGGCATCACGAACACGGTGCTCAACCTCGGCGAGGGCACGTACACGCCGGGCGGAAAGCCCGGAGCGGTCGGCTATCTCGTCGGCGAACCACACCGCGGCATCGCCTACATGTTCACCATGATGAACGAGGCCCGACTCGGCGTCGGGATGGGCGCGGTGGCGCTCGGCTACACCGGCTATCTCAAATCGGTGCAGTACGCCCGCGAGCGCCCGCAGGGCCGCCCGGTCAGCGCCAAGGATCCGTCGACGCCGCAGGTGCCGATCATCGAGCACGCCGACGTCAAGCGGATGTTGTTGGCGCAGAAAGCGTATGCCGAGGGCGGGCTGGCGTTGCTGCTGTACTGCGCGAAGCTGGTCGACCTGCAGCACAGCGCGGTGTCGGACGAGGAGCGCGACGCCACCACCCTGCTGCTCGAGATGCTGACGCCCGTCGGCAAGAGTTGGCCGTCGCAGTGGTGTCTGGAGGCCAACAGCCTGGCGATCCAGGTGCACGGCGGATACGGCTACACCCGCGAGTACGACGTCGAACAGCACTACCGCGACAACCGGCTCAACCCGATCCACGAAGGCACGCACGGAATCCAGAGCCTGGACCTGTTGGGCCGCAAGGTTCCTGCGCGCGGCGGCGCGGGCCTGGCGGCGTTGGGAACCGCGATCGAGAAGACGGTCGCCGAGGCAGCCGCACTCGGGGGTCGCCCCGCCGAACACGCGAGCCTTCTGGACGCGGCGTGGCAACGCCTGACCGCCGTCACCGCCGACATGTTCGGCTCCGGTGACGTCGACGCGGCCATGGCCAACAGCGTGATCTACCTCGAGGCGTTCGGCCACATCGTCATCGCCTGGATATGGCTACAGCAGGAGATCGCCGCGCACGGCCACACCGGCGATTTCTACGACGGCAAGCGCCAGGCCTCCCGCTACTTCTTCCGATACGAATTGCCCAGGACCGCACCGCAACTCGACCTGCTGGCCAGCCTGGATCGCACAACCCTGGAAATGCGCGACGGTTGGTTCTGACGCCTAGTCGAACCGGATGACCTGCCGCACCGCCCGGCCGTCGGCCAACTCGTCCATACCGGAGTTGATCTCGTCGAGCGAGATCGTCGACGACACCAGCGATTCGACAGGCAGCCGCCCCGCGCGCCACAGCTCGACGAACTGCGGAATCTCGCGCGACGGCACCGCCGAACCGAGATAGCTGCCGATCAGCGAACGTCCCTCGGCGACAAAACCCAAGGGAGACAGTGTCACTCGTGCATCGGGGCGGGGGAGGCCCACCGTCACCGTGCGCCCACCCGCGGCGGTGAGATCGACCGCGGTCTCCAGTGCGCTCGGATGCCCGACGGCTTCGACCACGATGTGCGCCTTGACGCCGTTCTCGCGGGCGTCTTCCGGCGAGTAGGTGTCGTGCACCCCGAGACCGCGTGCCCGCTCGAGCTTTTCGGGAAGTTGATCGACGCCGACCACGCGGACGTCGTCCTGCGCCAGCGCCATGAGCGCGGCGGCCATGCCCACCCCGCCGAGGCCGACGACGGCGACGGTGTCGCCCGGGCGGGGCCGCCCAGCGTTGACCACCGCACCGCCGCCGGTCAGCACGGCGCAGCCGAGAAGCGAGGCCACCACCGCGGGCACGTCGTCGGGCACCGGCACGACCGACCGGCGGTCGACCACCGCGTGGGTCGCGAAACCGGAGACGCCGAGATGGTGGTGCACGGGCTGCCCGTCGCGCGAGAGCCGGCGCTCGCCGGTCAGCAGCGTGCCCGCACCGTTGGCCGCGGAGCCCGGCTCGCAGGGGGTGAGGCCGTCCGTCGCGCATGCCGCGCATTCGCCGCAACGAGGCAGGAACGTCATCACCACGCGGGCGCCGACTCCGATGTCGGATCCGCCGGGGCCGATCTCTTCGACGACGCCGGCCGCCTCATGGCCGAGGAGCATCGGTACCGGCCGGACGCGGTTGCCGTCGACCACCGACAGGTCGGAGTGGCACAGCCCCGCGGCCTCGACCCGCACGAGCAGTTCCCCGGGCCCCGGCGCGGCGAGGTCGAGCTCGCCGACGGTCAGGGGTCGGGACTCGGCATACGGCCGGTCGCGGCCGATCTCCTCCAGCACGGCACCGCGGATCCTCATGGGACCAGCCTGCCGTCGCACCGCCCGAACCGGCAATCGCACGCCTGCCAGACTTGCGCCATGACCGAACGCGAGGCGATCCCGGCCCCGGCGGATTTTCCGGTGCACTGGCCGGTGACCACGCGGTGGGCCGACAACGACATGTTCGGACACCTCAACAATGCGGTTTACTACGCGCTGTTCGACTCGGCGATCAACGGATGGATCAACACCAGCCTCGGGCTCGACCCGCTGACCGCGCCCTGGCAGGGCGTGGTGGCCGAATCCGGCTGCCGGTATGAGGCCGAGCTGCGCTTCCCGGACCCGCTGACGGTGGGCCTCGCGGTCACCCGGCTGGGCAACAGCAGCGTCACGTACCGGCTGGGGCTGTGGCAGCAGGACGGTCCGACCGCCGCGGTCGGGCACTGGGTTCACGTCTACGTCGACCGGGCGCGACGCAAGCCGGTGCCGATCCCGGATCCGATCCGCGCACTGCTGGAAAAGGCCCGCATCGACCAATAGATATGCTCGTCGGATGCCGCTCGTGAGCAAGACAGTCGAGGTGGCGGCCTCCGCCGAAGCGATCATGGGGATCGTCGCGGACTTCGAGGCCTACCCCGAATGGAACGAGGAGATCAAGGGGTGCTGGGTGCTGGCCCGGTACAACGACGGCCGGCCCAGCCAGCTGCGACTCGACGTCGTGGTGCAGGGCCAGGCGGGCACCTTCATCACCGCGGTCTACTACCCCGGCGAGAACCAGATCTTCACCGTCCTGCAGCAGGGCGATCACTTCGAGAAACAGGAACAAAAGTTCTCCGTCGTGCCGCTGGGCGCGACCTCGCTGCTGACCGTCGACCTCGACGTCGAGACCAAGTTGCCCATTCCGAAGCCGATGGTGAAGAAGGCGATCGGCGACACGCTCGACTATTTGGCCGACAATCTCAAGGCCCGCGCCGAACAACTGGCGGCCACGTAGAGGGGTCAGCTCCACAACCCTGTTTCGTCGAGGCGCGCGATCAGGCGCTGGGCCCCGTCGGTGAACTCGCCGGCGGTCAGCGAGACGACGGTGTCGACGTCGCGTCGGCGCAGGGCGGCGATGAGCTCGCGGTGGCTGGCCACCGCGGCGACCCCCCACTGCGGGTCGCCGGCGTAGATCTGGCCCGGCAGGTAGCGGGCGACGTGGAGCAGGAACCAGGCCAGCTTGATGCGGCCGGTCGACCGGTTGAACGCTCGGTGGAACGCGAACTCCGCGGCGGCGATCTCGGCGATGTCGTGGTGGGCGACCGCGGTTTCCAACTCATCGTTGAGCCGGTCCAACTCGTCGATCTCGCCGTCGGTGATGCGGGCGGTGGCCGTCGCCGCCAGCTCACGGGCGATAGCGGCCTGCAGCCAGAAGATGTCCTCGACGTCGGCGCGCGTCAGCGGCACGACCACGTGGCCGCGGTGCGGCTCGAGCTGGACCATGCCTTCGCCGCGCAGGGTGCGCAGCGCCTCGCGCACGGGCGTGATGCTGACCCCGAGCGCTGCGGCCGTCTCGTCGAGCCGGATGAAGGTGCCCGGCCGCAGCACGCCGGTCATGATGTCGGCGCGCAGCCGCGCCGCGACCTCGTCGGACAGCTGTTCGCGCCGTACGCTCCGGCGCGGCTTCGAGAGCCGTGCGGTCGGTGCGTTCACTGTGTTCTCCCGGTGCGATCCGGCCTTCGTTGACGAGGGCTTGTACCCGAGCGGCCGAGGCCATAGTGTGACCGGGGCAACACCATGTTTGATCAAATGTCAAACGCGCGCAACCCCGAGATCCGATGGAGCAGCAAGTCTTGATCGAGCCGGACCCCACCGCCCAGCCCTATCTCGCTCGCAGACAGAACTGGACCAACCAGCTGGCCCGCCACGCACTGATGCAGCCGAACGCCACCGCGCTGCGCTATCTCGGCAAGACAACCACCTGGCGTGAGCTCGACCAGCGGGTCGGCGCCTTGGCCGGGGCGTTGAGCCGGCGGGGAGTGGGCTCCGGCGACCGGGTGCTGATCCTGATGCTCAACCGCACCGAGTACATCGAGTCGTTCCTGGCGGTCAACAAGCTCGGTGCGATCGCGGTCCCGGTCAACTTCCGCATGACCCCGACCGAGATCGCCTTCCTGGTCAGCGACTGTCAGGCCGGGGTGGTCATCACCGAGGCGGTGCTGGCCGGCGTGGCCACCGCGGTGCGTGACATCGACCCGACGCTGACCACCGTCGTCGTAGCCGGCGGCAGCACCGAGAACGACCTGATCGGCTACGACGACCTGATCTCCGAGGCCGGCGCACCGGCGGCGGTCGTGGACATCCCGAACGACTCCCCGGCGCTGATCATGTACACCTCGGGCACCACGGGCAGGCCGAAGGGCGCGGTGCTCACCCACACCAACATCGCCGGGCAGGCGCTGACCTTCCTGTTCACCAACGGCGCCGACATCAACAGCGACGTCGGCTTCATCGGTGTGCCGCTGTTCCACATCGCCGGGATCGGCAACATGATCCCCGGCCTGCTGCTGGGGCGGCCGACGGTCGTCTACCCGCTGGGCGCGTTCAACCCCGACGAGCTGCTCGACGTGCTCGAGGCCGAGCAGGTCACCGGCATCTTCCTGGTGCCCGCCCAGTGGCAGGCGGTGTGCGCGGCACAGCAGGCCCGCCCCCGCGATCTGCGGCTGCGCGTGCTGTCCTGGGGCGCGGCGCCCGCGTCGGACACGTTGCTGCGTCAGATGGCCGAGACGTTCCCCGGCACCCAGATCCTGGCCGCGTTCGGCCAGACCGAGATGTCGCCGGTGACCTGCATGCTGTTGGGCGAGGACGCGATCCGCAAACTCGGATCGGTCGGCAAGGTGATCCCGACGGTGGCGGCGCGTGTCGTCGACGAGGACATGAACGATGTTCCGGTCGGTCAGGTCGGCGAGATCGTCTATCGTGCACCGACTCTCATGGCCGGCTACTGGAACAATCCCCAGGCCACCGCGGAAGCGTTCGCCGGCGGCTGGTTCCACTCCGGCGATCTCGTCCGTCAGGACGAGGAGGGCTATGTCTGGGTGGTCGACCGCAAGAAGGACATGATCATCTCGGGCGGAGAGAACATCTACTGTGCCGAGGTGGAGAACGCGCTCGCCGCGCACCCCGCGATCGCGGAGGTCGCCGTCATCGGCCGCCCGGATGAGAAGTGGGGCGAGGTCCCCGTGGCCGTTGTCGCGCTGGATGCCGCTCTCAGCGCGGCCGAGCAGACCCATCTCGACCTGCGCGAGCTCGACGCGTTCCTCGACGAACGGCTCGCCCGGTACAAGCACCCGAAGGCGGTCGAGGTCGTTGATGCGTTGCCGCGCAACCCTGCCGGCAAAGTCCTGAAAACCGAACTGCGAGCACGGTTTGGGGCCGCGAAGCCGGTTGACGCCGCGCAAAGTAGCTCCGAAGGGACGGTTTCTACTGCGCCACAGCCGAATTAGAGAACGGAATCGGGTTTGCTAACGGTTCCAGGCACAATCCGGCCGATGCCCTGCACGGCGGGAATCGCATCGGGTACATTCCTGTGGTCTGTCTTACTACCGACTGGTAGCGAGACGGGGACAACAACAATCAGGTCGGGGCAAGGAGGGGCCGTGCGACAGGGGCTGCCGGTGCACCGCGACAGTCGCCGTTGCGCCACGGGAGCACACTGGTGACGGCGTCGACCGGCGTTGTCGGTTACGTACGCGATCAGGTCAGACCTGGCCTGGAAGCGGTCGGCGGCTTCGTACGCATGTGCGTTCTCGTCGGTAAAGCACTGTTCAAGCCGCCGTTCCAGTGGCGCGAGTTCATCCTGCAGAGCTGGTTCCTGATGCGGGTGGCGTTCCTGCCGACGCTGGCGGTCTCCATCCCGCTGACGGTGCTCCTCATCTTCACGCTCAACATCCTGCTCGCCGAGTTCGGCGCCGCCGACGTCTCCGGCGCCGGGGCGGCGATCGGCGCCGTCACGCAGCTCGGGCCTCTGGTGACGGTGCTCGTGGTCGCCGGGGCGGGCTCGACCGCCATCTGCGCAGACCTGGGAGCACGCACCATCCGCGAGGAGATCGACGCGCTCGAGGTCCTCGGAATCGACCCGATCCACCGGCTGGTGGTGCCCCGCGTCGTCGCCTCCACCTTCGTCGCTCTGCTGCTCAACGGCGCGGTGATCACGGTCGGGCTGGTCGGTGGCTTCATCTTCGGCGTCTACCTGCAGAACGTCTCCGCGGGCGCCTACGTCTCGACGCTGACCCTGATCACCGGGCTGCCCGAGGTCGTCATCTCGATCATCAAGGCCATGACGTTCGGCCTGATCGCCGGCCTGGTCGGTTGCTACCGCGGCCTGACCGTCGCCGGCGGCGCGAAGGGCGTCGGTACCGCGGTCAACGAGACGCTGGTGCTCTGCGTCATCGCGCTGTTCGCGGTCAACGTGGTCCTGACCACGATCGGTGTCCGGTTCGGAACAGGGAGCTGACGTGTCGACGACAACGGTCCTGCGTTCTCGGTTTCCGCGGGCGTACGAGCGCACCAAGGGTGTGGCCAGCGCGCCGGCCCGGTTCCTCGACAGCGTCGGGCACGTCGCATGGTTCGTCATCACCGCGGTCGGGTCGATCGGCCACGCACTGCGCTACTACCGCAGGGAGACGCTGCGGCTGATCGCCGAGATCGGCATGGGCACGGGCGCGATGGCCGTGATCGGCGGCACGGTCGCGATCGTGGGCTTCGTGACGCTGTCCGGTTCGTCGCTGGTCGCGATCCAGGGCTTCGCCTCGCTCGGCAACATCGGTGTCGAAGCGTTCACCGGCTTCTTCGCCGCACTGATCAACGTGCGCATCGCGGCGCCGGTCGTCGCGGGCCAGGCGCTGGCCGCCACGGTCGGGGCGGGCGCGACGGCGGAGTTGGGTGCCATGCGCATCAGCGAGGAGATCGACGCGCTCGAGGTGATGGGCATCAAGTCGATCTCGTACCTGGTGTCGACCCGGATCATGGCGGGCTTCATCGTGATCATCCCGCTGTACGCGATGGCGATCATCATGAGCTTCCTGTCCGCCCAGGTGACCACCACGTTCTTCTACGGCCAGTCGATCGGCACCTACGAGCACTACTTCCGGACGTTCCTGCGTCCCGACGACGTCTTCTGGTCGTTCATCCAGGCGGTGATCATCTCGGTCATCGTGATGCTCAACCACTGCTATTACGGCTACTTCGCCAGCGGCGGCCCGGTCGGCGTCGGCGAGGCCGTCGGTCGCTCCATGCGCGCATCGCTGGTGGCGATCGTCTGTGTGGTCCTGTTCGCCTCGTTGGCGCTCTACGGCGTCGACCCGAACTTCAACCTGACGGTGTAGCGCCATGACCGCCCCACTCAACAACCCCCGCACCCCGCCGTACAAGCTGGCCGGCCTGGTGCTGAGCCTGCTGGCAGTCGTCGGGCTGGTGCTGGTGTACATGCAGTTCCGCGGCGACTTCCTGCCGCGCGAACAGCTGACGATCATCTCCGCGCGGTCGGGCCTGTCCATGGATCCCGGCGCCAAGGTCACCTACAACGGCGTCGAGATCGGCCGGGTGGCGGACGTGGAAGCGGTCAACGTCGGCGGTGAGCCGAGGGCCAAGATCCTCCTCGACGTGGATCCGAAGTACCTCGAGCTGATCCCGAAGAACGTCGATGCCAGCATCGATGCGACCACCGTCTTCGGCAACAAGTACATCAACTTCTCGTCACCGGAAAACCCGACACCGCAACGCATCACGTCGTCGGACGTGATCGACGTGACCACGGTGACAACGGAGTTCAACACCTTGTTCGAAACGGTCGTGTCGCTCTCCGAGCAGGTCGACCCGATCAAGCTGAACCAGACTCTGAGCGCAACGGCGGAGGCGCTCGACGGGCTGGGCGATCGCTTCGGCCAGTCGATCATCAACGGCAACGAGATCCTCACCGACGTCAACGCCAGGATGCCCGAACTCGCGCGGGACAACCGCCTGCTGGCCGACCTCGGCGAGGTGTACGCCGACGCGGCGCCCGACCTGTTCGCCGGGTTGGAGAACGCGGTCACCACCGCCCGCACGCTCAACGAGCAGCAGGGCAACATCGACCAGGCACTGATGGCGGCCGTCGGATTCGGCAACACCGGTGCGGACATCTTCGAGCGCAGTGCGCCGTACCTGATTCGCGGCACCGAAGACCTTCTGACGACATCGAAGACGCTCGACGAGTACAGCCCTGCGCTGTTCTGCACCATTCGAAATTTTCACGACGTGGAGCCAAAAGTCGCTGCATCCCTTGGCGGCAACGGGTATTCGCTGCAGACCCTGTCCACCATTGAAGGCGCCGGTAACCCCTATGTGTATCCGGACAACCTGCCGCGGGTGAACGCGCGCGGTGGCCCCGAGGGCCGGCCGGGCTGCTGGCAGCCGATCACGCGCGACCTGTATCCCGCGCCGTATCTTGTGGCGGACACGGGTGTTTCGATCGCGCCGTACAACCACTTCGAGTTGGGCCAGCCGATCCTGATCGAGTACGTCTGGGGTCGCCAGGTCGGGGAGAACACGATCAACCCATGAAAATCACCGGTACCGCCATCAAGCTCGGCGCCTTCTCAGTGGTGCTGCTGCTGTTCACCGCGATTATCGTGGTGGTGTTCGGACAGATGCGCTTCGACCGCACCACCAGCTACTCGGCGATCTTCTCGAGCGCCAGCGGGCTACGCGCCGGCCAGTTCGTCCGCGCGTCGGGCGTCGAGGTCGGCAAGGTTGACAGCGTCGAGTTGGTCAACGGCGGATCGCAGGCGAAGGTCGAATTCAATGTCGACCGATCGCTGCCGATGTTCGAGGGCACCACCGCCTCGGTGCGGTACCTGAACCTCATCGGCGACCGCTATCTGGAACTCAAGCGGGGTGACAGCGACAAGCGGCTGCCCAGCGGCGCAACGATCCCGCTCGAGCAGACCCAGCCCGCACTGGATCTCGACGCGCTGATCGGCGGCTTCCGGCCGGTGTTCCGCGCGCTGGACCCGGAGAAGGTCAACACCATCGCCGAGTCGATCATCACGGTCTTCCAGGGCCAGGGCGGCACGATCAACGACATCCTGGACCAGACCGCCTCGCTCACATCGGCGCTGGCCGACCGCGACCAGGCGATCGGCGAGGTGATCCGCAACCTGAACACCGTGCTGGACACCACGGTCAAGCATCAGGCCGAGTTCGACCAGACCGTGCAGGATTTCGAGAAGCTGATCACCGGCTTGAAGAACCGCGCGGATCCGATCGCCACCTCGGTCGGGGATATCAGCGACGCGGCGGGCACGGTCGCCGACCTGCTCGCCGACAACCGGCCGCTGCTGCAGAGCACCGTCGGACATCTCGAGGTCATCCAGCAACCGCTGATCGATCAGAAGGACGAGCTCAACGACTTGCTCACCAGGCTGCCCACCGCGTTCAAGATCATCGGCAGGGCCGGCGGTATCTACGGCGACTTCTTCAACTTCTACGCCTGCGATATCTCCTTGCGGCTCAACGGCCTTCAGCCGGGTGGGCCGGTCCGGACCGTCAAACTCTTCAGTCAGCCGTCGGGTAGGTGCACACCGCAATGAGGACGCTCGAAGGGTCGAACCGGGTCCGTGGCGGGTTGATGGGAATCATCATCCTGATCATCGTCATCGGCGTGGGACAGAGCTTCGCCAGTGTCCCGATGCTTTTCGCATCGCCCACCTACTATGCGTACTTCTCTGACACCGGTGGCATCGGCACGGGCGACAAGGTGCGCATCGCTGGCGTGGACGTCGGCGATGTGCGCAGCATGGAGATCGAGGGCGACAAGGTCAAGATCGGCTTCGGGCTTGGCGGGACGCAGATCGGCACCGACAGCCGCGCCGCCATCCGCACCGACACCATTCTCGGACGCCGCACCATGGAGATCGAGCCACGCGGTTCGGAACCGTTGCGCGCGAACGGCGTTCTGCCACTCGGCCAGACGACGACGCCGTACCAGATCTACGACGCGTTCTTCGACGTGACGAAGGCCGCCTCGGATTGGGACACCCAGACCGTGAAGCGTTCGCTGAACGTGCTCTCGGAGACCATCGACCAGACCTATCCACACCTGAGCGCCGCGCTCGACGGGGTGGCCCGGTTCTCCGACACCATCGGCAAGCGCGACGAGGACATCAAGAAGCTGCTGAGCAACGCCAACAAAATCGCGGGCATCCTGGGCAGCCGCAGTGAACAGATCAACCAATTGCTGGTCAACGCCCAGACCTTGCTCGGCGCGATCAATGAGCGCCAGTACGCGGTGAGCATGCTGCTCGAGCGCGTCGGCTCGTTCTCCGAACAGGTCAAGGGCTTGATCGACGACAACCCGAACCTCAACCGGGTGCTCGAACAACTCCGCGTGGTCAGCGGCGTGCTGGTCGACCGCAAGTACGACCTGATGGACACCCTGACCACGGTCGCAAGCTTCGTGGCGTCGCTCGGTGAAGCGGTCGCTTCGGGCCCGTACTTCAAGGTCATGCTGGTCAACCTGCTGCCGGGCCAGATCCTGCAGCCGTTCGTGGACGCCGCCTTCAAGAAGCGCGGTATCGACCCGCAGAAGTTCTGGCGCGACGCGGGCCTGCCCGCCTGGCGGTTCCCGGACCCGAACGCGCAGGGCTTCGAGAACGGCGCCCCGCCGCCGGGACCGGCCGTGCTCGAAGGCACCCCCGAGAACCCGGGACCCGGTGTGCTGAAGGGCTCACCGTGCTCGTACACGCCGCCGGCCGACGGTCTGCCGACACCAGGCGACCCGCTGCCCTGCGCGGATCTGTCCGTGGGGCCGTTCGGCGGTCCCGCGTACGGGCCACCCAATGTGGCGACCTCTGACCCGAATGTGCACGGCCCGCAGCCGTCTCCGGGCGTGCCGGCCGCGGCGATTCCGGGTCAGATCTCGCCGCCGGTGCCGGGTGCGGACATGCCGCTGCCGCCGGCCCCGCCAGGAGCGCGCACAGTGCCGGTCGGGCCGCAACCGCCGCTGCCGCCGGATTTCACGCCGGGCATCGCACCGTTGCCACCGGCGTTGCCCGCGCCGGCGGTCCCGGGCCCCGGTCAGCAGCTGCCACCCGCCAACACGCCACCGCTGCCGGGGAACCCACCGTTCCTGCCGCCACTCTCTCAGGGACAGGGGGGCTGATCGATGACAACGATCTTCAACATCCGAAACCTGAAGTTGCCCAAGGTTTCCCGGGTGACCGTCATCATCGGCGCGCTGGTCGTGGTGCTGGCGTTGGTGGCCGCCTTCGTCGGGTACAACCTGTACAAGAAGCTGACCACCAACACCGTCGTCGCCTATTTCACCGACACGCTGGCGCTGTATCCCGGCGACAAGGTGCAGATCATGGGGGTGAAGGTCGGCTCGATCGACGCGATCGAACCGGCCGGCGACAAGATGAAGGTCACCTTCCACTACGAGAACAAGTACAAGGTGCCCGCCAACGCCACCGCGTCGATCCTGAACCCGAGCCTGGTGGCGTCGCGCACCATCCAGCTGTCGCCGCCGTACACCGGCGGGCCGGTGATGGAGGACGGTGCGGTCATCCCGCTGGAGCGTACGCAGGTGCCGGTCGAGTACGACGAGCTGCGTGACTCGATCAACCGGATCCTGACCGATCTGGGGCCGACGCCGGAGCAGCCCATGGGCCCGTTCGGCGACATCATCGAATCCGCGGCCGACGGCTTCGCGGGCAAGGGCAAGCAGCTCAACGAGACGTTGAACAACCTGTCGGAGGCACTGTTCGCGCTCAACGAGGGCCGCGACGACTTCTTCAGCGTGGTGAAAAGCCTGGCGCTGTTCGTCAACGCGCTGCACCAGAGCGATCAGCAGTTCGTCGCGCTGAACGACGATCTCGCCGAGTTCACCAACGCGTTCACCAACACCGACCGCGAGGTCGCGAACGCACTGCAGGACCTCAACCAGCTGTTGACGACCACCCGCGGGTTCCTCGACGAGAACGCCGAGGTGCTCACCACCGACGTCAACAACCTGGCCGAAGCGACCACCGCGATCCTGCAACCAGAGCCGCGCAACGGTCTGGAGACCGCCCTACACGTGTTCCCGAATCTCGGCGCGAATCTCGTGAATATTGCTTCTCCGGTCACCGGTGGCATAAACAGCTACGCCGTCATAAACAACTTCGCCAATCCGCTGCAGTTTGTGTGCAGTGCAATCCAGGCGGGCAGCCGGCTGGGTTATCAGGAGTCGGCCGAGATGTGCGCGCAGTACCTAGCGCCGATCCTGGACGCGATCAAGTTCAACTTCCCGCCGTTCGGGATCAACCAGTTCAGCTCGGCGATGACGCTGCCCAAGCAGATCGCCTACTCCGAGCCGCGGCTGCAGCCGCCGCCGGGCTACAAGGACACGACCGTGCCGGGCATCTGGTCACGCGACACCTTGTTCTCGCACGGCAACCACGAACCGGGCTGGGTCGCCGCGCCGGGTATGCAGGGTGTCGACGTGCAACCGTTCACGGCGAACATGATGACCCCGGAGTGCCTGGCGGAACTGTTGGGCGGACCCAACTGTGTGGTCCCCGCGGCACCGCCGGCGTTCGGCACGACGCGCAACGGCAATCTGCCCGGTCCGCCGAATGCCTTCGACCAGAACAACCCGCTGCCGCCGCCGTGGTACCCGCAGCCGGGCCCGCCGCCGCCGCCGGCGCCGGGTGTGATCCCGGGCGATCCGGGCGGAGCGGCGATGGCCGGCCCGCTGCCGGCTCCCGGCCCGGGACCGGGGCCCGCTCCGGCCGCGCCCGCCCCGGCAGGGCCGCCGCTACCAGCAGAGGCAGGTCGGTGATGAGCGTTCGTAGGTGGAGCAGGTTCGCGCAGCGAGCCGTCGCGCTGGGCGCGGTCGCGCTCGTGCTGAGTTCCTGCGGTAACTGGAAGGGCATCGCGAACGTGCCGTTGCCGGGCGGTCCGGGCACGGGGCCGAACGCGACGACGATCTATGTGCAGATGCCGGACACCTTGGCGCTCAACGTGAACAGCCGGGTGCGGGTCGCCGACGTCTATGTCGGCCGGGTGCGCGCCATCGAGCTGAAGAACTGGGTCGCGACGCTGACGCTGGATCTGCAGCCCGACATCGAACTGCCCAGGAACGCCCTAGCCCGCATCGGCCAGACCAGCTTGTTGGGTTCACAGCATGTGGAGCTGGAGCCGCCGCCGAACCCGTCGCCGGAGCCGCTGCAAAGCGGTGACACGATCCCGCTCGCGAACTCGTCGGCCTACCCGAGCACCGAGCGGGTGCTGGCGAGCATCGCCACCATCCTGCAGGGCGGCGGGGTGCAGAACCTCGAGGTCATCCAGACCGAGATCTTCAACGTGCTCAACGGCCGGGCCGATGAGATCCGCGAGTTTTTCAACAAGCTGGACACGTTCACCGCCGAATTGAACCAGCAGCGCCAGGACATCACGCGCGCAATCGATTCCACCGACCGGCTACTCACGATCGTCGCGGAGCGCAACAACACGCTGGACCGGGTGTTGACCGAGTTCCCGCCGCTGATCAAGCATTTCGCGGAGACGCGCGATCTGTTCGCCGACGCGGTGGAGGCCGTCGGCCGGATCAGCCGGGCCGCAGACAACGCGTTGGCGCCGGCCAGCGACAATCTGCACACCAACCTGCAGAACCTGCAGCGGCCGCTCAAGCAGCTCGGGCGGGCGTCGCCGTACCTGATCGGCGCCCTCAAGCTCATGCTCACCGCGCCGTTCTCGATTGAGAACGTGCCGAAGGTGATCCGCGGCGACTACCTCAACGCGTCACTGATGGTGGACTTGACACTTTCGTCGCTCGACAATGCAGTACTGACGGGCACGGGCCTTTCCGGGATGCTGCGCGCGCTGGAGCAGGCGTGGGGTCGCGACCCGGCGACGATGATCCCGGATGTGCGGTTCGTGCCGAACGCGCACAACGCACCGAACGGCCCGCTGGTGGAAAGGGGTGAGTGAGCTGTGCTGACCAGGTTCATCAGGATCCAGCTGGTGCTGTTCACCATCCTGACGATCGTCGCGCTGGTGGTGCTGGGGTGGTACTACCTGCGCATCCCGAGCCTCGTCGGTATCGGCCAGTACGAGTTGAAGGCCGAACTCCCCCGCTCGGGCGGTCTGTACGCGACGGCCAACGTCACCTACCGCGGCACGCAGATCGGCAAGGTCACCTCGGTCGAGCCGACCCAGCGGGGCGCGCTCGCGGTGATGAGCATCGATGACCGCTACAAGATTCCCGCCGACGCGACGGCGAACGTGCACTCGGTGTCGGCGATCGGCGAGCAGTATCTGGACCTGGTGTCGACGGGCGACGCGGACCAGTACCTGTCGCCGGGTTCGACGATCACCGAGAGCACCGTGCCCAGCGAGGTCGGCCCGGCGCTGGACGCCGCGAACAGGGGTCTGGCGGTGCTGCCCAAGGAGAAGATCGACGCGCTGCTCACCGAGACGTCACAGGCGGTCGGCGGGCTGGGCCCGGCGCTGCAACGGCTGGTGGATTCGACGACCAACATCGCGCAGGGCTTCAAGGACCATCTGCCGCAGGTCAACGACATCATCGTCAACGCAGGCCCGATCCTGGACAGCCAGGTGCAGTCCGGCGACAACATCGAGCAGTGGTCGCGCAACCTGAACGTGATCGCCGCGCAGTCGGCCGAGCAGGATGCGGCGCTGCGGAGCGGCCTCCAGCAGGCCGCTCCGACAGCCGACCAGCTCAACGCAGTGTTCGGCGGGGTGCGCGAGTCGTTGCCGCAGACGCTAGCGAACCTCGCGATCGTCACCGACATGCTCAAGCGCTACAACAAGGGCCTCGAGCAGTCGCTAGTTCTCTTACCGCAGGGCGCGGCGGTGGCGCAAGCGGGCACGTTGTTTGAGGGCTACGGCCAACTGCCGCTCGCGTTAGGTGCACTCAACCAGCCGCCGCCATGTCTGACCGGCTTCCTGCCCGCGTCCGAGTGGCGCTCGCCGGCCGACACCAGCATGGCGCCGCTGCCGCGGGGCACCTACTGCAAGATCCCGAAGGACTACCAGGGCAACGTCGTTCGCGGCGCCCGCAACTATCCCTGCGTCGACGTCCCGGGCAAGCGGGCGGCGACGCCGATGGAGTGCCGCAGCGATGAGCCGTACGTTCCGCTGGGCACCAACCCGTGGTACGGCGACCCAAACCAGATCCTGTCCTGCCCGGCCCCTGGCGCGCGCTGCGATCAGGGCGTCAACCCGGGCCGCGGCGTCATCCAGGCGCCGTCGGTCAACAGCGGGATGAATCCTGCACCCGCGAGCGACCTGCCGCCGCCGAACTCGACGGCGCCGGTCAGCGATCCGCTGAGCCCGCCCGGACAGGGCAGCGTGACCTGCAGTGGACAACAACCCAACCCCTGCATCTACACTCCGGCACCAGGGCCACCCGGCTCCACGGCGGTGTACAGCCCGAGCAGCGGCCAGGTGGTCGGACCCGACGGCGTGAAATACAACGTCAGCAACTCGAGTAACCCAGGAGACGACGGATGGAAGGAGATGCTGGCACCCGCCAGCTGAACCCCACCGATGCTGATGAGACGCCCGACGAGTCGTTAGCAGTATCCCCAGGCCCAGCGCCCGCCGAGGATCCGGACACCACAGAAGAACAGGTTTCGGCCGATCCCCGCCGACCGTCGCGGATCGGTCGCGGCCTGGCTGTCAGTATCTGCGCGGCGCTGCTCGCGCTCGCCGTCGCCGGGGGTGTCGCGGGATTCCTGCTCTTCAAAAATGACCAACGGGTCGCGGCCAGCGAGCGCGCCGAAGCGGCGGCACTGCAGGCGGCGAAGGATTGTGTGGCCGCGACGCACGCGCCCGACACCGCCGCCATGACCGCGGCGCAGACCAAGATCATCGATTGCTCGACCGGCGACTTCGCCGTGCAGTCCTCGCTGTACGCAGGGGTGCTGGTCGACGCGTACCAGGCCGCCGACGTGCGGGTGCAGGTTTCGGATATGCGCGCGGCGGTGGAGAAGCACAACGACGACGGGTCTTTCGACATCCTGGTCGCGGTGCGGGTCAAGGTCACCAACTCCGACACCGCCGATGAGGAGCAGGGCTACCGGCTGCGGGTGCGGATGGCACCGGACGAAGGGACCTACAAGGTCGCCGAGTTGGATCAGGTCACATCGTGACATCGTCCACCCTGACACTCGACACGACCCCGGATTCGCCGGCCACCGACCAGGCCACCGTGGAGCCGGTGGCGTCGTGGCCGGCCAGGGCCGGCGCGTTCGCCGTCGACGTCCTGATCGGGCTCGCCGTGCTGGTGACGCTGGCATTGGTTTCGCTGACCGCGCCGCTGCGCAGTCCGCTGTGGTGGTGCTACATCGCCGCGGTGGTCGTCGTGGTGTTGGTGATCGCGGTCAATCGCCTCGTACTGCCTGGCATCGTCGGCTTCTCGCTGGGACGCGCCGTTTTCGGTATCGCGGTCAGGAAGCGCGACGGTTCGACCCCGGGAGTGTGGCGGTTGCTGCTGCGCGACGTCGCGCACGTGCTCGACACCGCGGCGTTGTTCATCGGATGGCTATGGCCACTGTGGGATCGGCGCCACCGCACCTTCGCCGACCTTCTGCTGCGCACCGAGGTACGTCCGGTGCCGCCGCCCGAGCGCAACGTCCGCACGCTGACCGCCGTCGTGCTCATCGTCGCCACGGTGGCCTGCGCGGCGGCCGTCGCAGTGAACTACTGGGTGGTGTACCGGCACGAGCGCGCGGTCGAGGAGACCAGAGAACAGATCGCCGAACAGGGCCCGCGGATCGTCGAGCAGATGCTGAGCTTCAAGAGCGACACCATGCAGGAGGATTTCGCGCGGGCACAGTCGCTGGCCACCGACGGTTACCGGCAGCAGTTGATCGACCAGCAGAAGGCCGGACAGAGCGCGGGTGTCAGCTCCAACGAGTACTGGGCGGTCAGCAGCGCGGTGCTCGAAGCGACGCCGGACACCGCGGAGATGCTGCTGGCGCTGCAGGGCCAGCGGGGCGATGACCCCAACGAGCTGAAGTTCATCACCGCCACCGTGCAGGTCGAGTTGGCGAAATCCGGCGACGGCCAGTGGCGCGTCGCCAATCTCACCGTGCTGAAGCGACCCCAGATGAATACGCAGGGCCGATGAGTCCGCGGCGCAGAGTCGACGCCGATGAGCGAGACTTCTTCGAGGTGGAACCGAGGCCACCGCGCCGCTGGGGGCTTCCGATCATCGCCGCCGCGGCGTCACTTCTGATGGCGGCCGCGATCGCGGCGGGATCGCTGATGTTGGTCAGCCACGAGAACAACCGCCGCACGGTCGCCAATGACCACGCCGCGCTGGTGTACGTCAGCGAATTCATGACCGACTACACGTCGTTGGACCCCTTCAACGCCAACGCCTATGTGGATCGGATCCTGGCGCAGGGGACGGGTGATTTCGCGAAGATGTTCAAGGAGAAGCAGAACGAGATACTGATCCAGGTCGCACAGGCTGAGCCCACCAGTGGAGCAGTGCTGGCCGCGGGTGTGCAGCGGTGGAACGACAACGGCAGCGCCGACATCCTGGTCGCGACCAAGGTCTCCACGAAAGGGCCGGACGGCAAATCGACAGTCGAGAGTGGAAGTCGTTGGATAGCAACGGCTATCAAGGAGGGACAGCAGTGGAAGATCAGCCAGCTGATCCAGGTGATCTGACCACCGGACCCCCGGCGGAATCCACCCCGGCGCCGAGCCGGCGTCGGTGGTCCTTCCTTCGGCGTCGGCAGAAGGAATCGACGGAAGCCGCCCCGGATTCCGCCACGGCGGAGACACCGGAGGCGGCACCCGCAGCGGATACGCCCGCGCCTCGGCCGGTCGGCAAGGCGAAACGCCAGGGCAGGACGCGCGTCGAGGAGGCCGACGACGACACCGTCGACGCCGCGGCGCAGGACGCAGCCGCCTCGGAACCCGAAGAGGCCGAAGCCGAGGCCGTCGAGGCCGACCCCACGGACGAGTCCGCCGTCGTGCCGCAGGAAGTGCGATTCGTACCGCACCGGCCAGCAGGCAAGCGGCTCGTCGCTGCGATGGCGGCGGCCGCCGTGCTGTTCGTCGGTGCTGCCGCGTTCGCCGCGTCGACCCTGCAGCCCTACCTGTCGGAGCGAGCCGAGATCGACACCAAACTCGACGTGGCTCGCACCGCGGCCAGTGCGATCTCCACACTGTGGACCTACACGCCGGACAACATGGAGACGTTGCCGGACCGGTCGGCGGCGTTCCTCGGTGGCGACTTCGCCTATGAGTACCGCAAGTACATCGACGCGATCGTCGCGACGAACAAACAAGCGCAGGTCACCAACACCACGCAGGTGCTGGGCGCGGCGGTGGAAACCCTGACCCCCGACGAGGCCACCGCGATCGTCTACACCAACTCGGTGGCGACCAGCCCGATGAGCAAGAACATCCCTTCGCTGCGCTACCTGTCCTACCGGTTGACGATGGAACGCCGCGATGCCAAGTGGCTGATCACGAATATGTCGACCATCACGTCGCTGGACCTGACACCACAGCTGTAGTCGGGGAGCTGGCGCATGGCGGTCGAATCCCCTGTCTCGCAACGGTTGACGATCACCTGCCTGCTGTTGTTGACGTTCGCGACCGGCTTGGTCGATGCGGTCAGCGTGCTGAAGCTCGGTCACGTGTTCGTGGCGAACATGACCGGAAACGTGATCTTCCTGGGTTTCTGGCTGGTGCCGAACTCCGGGGTCGACGTGACCGCCGCGCTCGTCGCGTTCGCCGGCTTCGTCGCGGGTGCGGTGGTCAGTGGCCGGTTCACCCGCCACATCGGCACCGATGTCCGCCGGTGGCTGGCGATCACGCTGACGTTCGAGGTCGTGCTGCTCGCGGCCCTGTCGGTGCTTGCCGGGACCGGCGTGCTCGACTATCAGGACAACACCAAACTGCTGCTCATCGCCGGCCTGGCTGTGGCGTTCGGCGTCCAGAACTCCAGCGCCCAGCAGTTCGGCATCCAGGAGTTGTCGACGACGGTGTTGACGACGACGATCGTGCGGATCGGCTTCGACAGCCGGTTGGCCGGTGGCACCGGTGAGCGGGAGAAGTTGCGCTACAGCGTGGTTCTGACGATGTGCGGTGGGGCGGTCGTGGGGGCGACGATGAGCCGTTTCACCGTCGCGCCGATCATCGGCATCGCCGCGGCAATGGTGGCGCTGTCCGGAGTCTTGTTCTGGGTCGGGGACAGGCGCGGCCGAGGCTAGTCTTGCCGTATGCCTTCGGTACTCGTCACCGGTGCGTCACGGGGAATTGGCCGGGCGATCGCCGTGCACCTGGCCGCGCGTGGATGGCAGGTGATTGCCGGTGTCCGCACGGAGCAGGATGCCGAGGCGGTCACCGGGCTGGATCCGGACCGTATCTCGGCGGTACTCCTCGACGTCACCGACGCCGGCCACATCGCCGCGTTGGCCGACGTCCTGCCTCCGCGACTGGACGCGGTGGTCAACAACGCCGGTGTGGTCGTCACCGGGCCCATGGAGACGGTGACATCGGATGAATGGCGAAAGCAGTTGGAGATCAACGTGATCGGCCAGCTCGCCGTCACCAGGGCGATACTGCCGCGGATGCGGGCAGCCCGCGGCCGGATCGTGTTCATCTCCAGCGTCAACGGTAGGCTGTCGATGCCGTTGCTCGGAGCGTATGCCGCGAGCAAGTTCGCGCTCGAGGCCGCGGCCGATGCGTTGCGTATGGAGTTGCGGCCCTGGCAGATACCGGTTGTCGTCGTCGAGCCGGCGCAGACCGACACCGACATGTGGCGTACCGCCGACACCATGGTGGTCGAAGCCGAGGCCGCCCTTTCCTCGGAGCACCGCGCGCTGTACGCCGAACACATCGCGGGGATGAAGAAGATGGTGCCCGTCGCGCAACGAATCGCTGTCCCGACCGCGAAAGTCTCCGCCGTGGTCGAGGAGGCGCTCACCGCGCGCAGACCACGAGCTCGTTATGTGGTCGGGGTGGGGCCCAAACTGCAGGTTGCCGTGCCGAAGTTGCCGACCCGCGTGCGCGACGCCGTGTTGCGCCGGGTGTCCGGCCAACCCTGACCGATGGGCGAGTTCGTCAAGCGCAACGCCTCCGCACCCCCAGGCTTCTTCGCCTGTGAAGCCGCTGGGCTGCAGTGGCTTTCGGCGGCCGACGGAGGGGTTCCGTGCGCGGCCGTGCTCGATTACGACGACCGCAGCCTCACCCTGGAACGGCTGCGAAGCGTTGGACCCAGCCGATCCGCCGCGCGCGAGTTCGGGTGCCGACTCGCTCGTACGCACGACGCCGGAGCCGCGGCGTTCGGAGCCCCGCCCGACGGATGGGAAGGGCCCGGGTTCTTCGGGCCGCTCCACGATCCGCTGCCCATGTCGTTGAGGGGACACGAGCGCTGGGGCGCCTTCTACGCGCGCGAGAGATTGGCCCCGATGGCGCGCGCAGCGGCCGATCGACTGGACGCGGAGTGCCACGCTGCCATCGACACGGCGATGGTGAAGTGCGAAGAAGGCGATTTCGACGACGATGACCCACCCGCCCGCGTGCACGGCGACCTGTGGAGTGGCAACGTGATGTGGACACCGGGTGGAGTGGTGCTGATCGACCCGGCCGCCCACGGCGGCCACCGCGAGACCGATCTGGCCATGCTTGCGCTGTTCGGCTGTCCCTACTTCGACGAGGTGATCGACGGCTACCAATCCGCGCGGACGTTGCGGGCGGGCTGGCGCGGCCGGATCGGCCTGCATCAGCTCTATCCGCTGTTAGCCCACGTCGTCCTGTTCGGTGGCGGTTATGTACGGCAAACATCGGCGGCGGCGCGCAGCGCCCTAGTCGGGTGAATTCAAGGAATGCGCTGGCTGGACCCACCAGTTCGATAAGTTAACTTATTTAGCGCGTAAAGAAATTTGCTCAGACGTCCTGACCAGTCTGCTCAGGTTCCTCAGCGGCGAATCCCTCTGGGGCACAACGCCGACCAGTACGCTGACCGACATCGTCGATGAGGCGCTGGAGCAGGCCACCGAAAATGTCCTCCCCGACGCCACGCGGGAGGAGGACGAACTTCCCTCGCCGACGGATCTGCCCGATTCCGGCGCGCGGATGCTCACCCTCGTGACCGACGAACCGGAAGGTGAGGTGGAGCCGGCCAACGAGATCAGCTCCGAAGTCGTCGTTGAGACGCCTGCGGAGCAAGCGACCGTCACCGAAGAGGCCGCCACCGAGGACGTGAAGACCGACGAGGATGGCGATGGCGGCGCCACGTTGAGCGAGTCCAACACCAGGACCGGCGAGACCAACACCAGCGACACCAAGACCGGAGACACCAAAACGGGCGAAACGAAAGCCGGCGAAACCAAGACCGGCAACACGGACGGTGACACCGTCACTTCGAAGAACGGCTACAAGCCGGGCAACAAGTTCAGCCCGAACGCGGGCGCCAAGTCCGGCCCGAAGCATGCCAAACCGGACAACCACTCCTCGACCGCCAGCACCGGCAATGCCGACAGCGGCACGTCCGGCACATCCGGCGAAGGGTCCGACAGCGCCGCGGCCTAGTTGAACGGCCTAGTTGAACGCGAGCCAGCTCGGCAATCCGCGTTCACGCGAATCGCACAGCACCTGCCGTGTGTCACAGGACCCGCGGGGCACCCCCGCGCCGGTCCACATGCCGCCGGTGTCGCGGCGCAGCACGATCGACGACGAGCCACCTCCGTCGAGCAGGATCGCGGCGTCACTGCCCAGCCCGCGGAACAGATCCTGGATCTGGTCAGGGGTGTAGCTCCCGCCCTGGAAGACGTACATCTCGTCCTTGTCCTTGGCGTATGCGAGCGCGGTGCGCGCCGCGCTCGGCCCGCCGTCGTTGAGCTGACCGGTGTCACCCGGCGCGAGCAGGCCGATACCGGCGACCGCGACGAACCGCACGCCCTCGTCCACCAGCCGTTGCACCACCGGTGAAGCCGCGTCGTAATCGTCAGGGCTGGCGGGCGGCACCACGTACGGCGCTCCGCCCACCGGAAGAATCATGGTGGACAACGCTTTCCAGTGCTCGTTGCCTCCGGACAACCCCTGCTTTCCCGCATAGGCGATGGTGCCGGTCACCGCCATGTTCGCCTTACCCTGGCCGCGTGTGTTGTCGACGTAGGCGCCCAGTGGCGAACTGCACCCGGTGGCTTTCCATGAACCGCCTCGTTGACCGCGCACGTCGAAGAAGTTGGCATTGATCGCGATCGTCGGCTGTCCGAGCGCCTGCCAGGCTTGCAGCGGAGTGAAGATCTCCGACGCCTGCAACAACCCCTCCCCGGTGCGGGCGCGGGGATCACGTTCGCAACGCGCTTGATAACCCCTGTGCGAGTCGACCAGCAGGCGTGGCGCAAGCCGAGTGGAGGCCGCCTTGATGATCATCAGTCGCCCGCCGCTGGTGGTTTCATACCAGCCGCCGCCCGCGTTGAGCATCGGGGCGGGGTGGCCACCGCCGAAGTTGTAGACGAGATAGGACCCGCGGGTGCTGGCGATCGCGTTGGCGAGCATCTCGCGTGCGCCGGCCGCGTTGGCGGCGGGTGCACCCCCGGTCGTCGACAATGCGGCGCACATCAACAGCGCCGCGGCCGATGCCGCGAGGCGCCGGAGGTTTGCTGATCGCGCCGACACGTGAGGGCCCCAATACGACGGTGAAACGGTGACACCACCAATCTCACCTTGAACACCGTTAACTTGCATCACAGCGGCATCACGATCTGGTTTCATCGTGCCGGCGCATTGAAACCGGGGTTAACGGGTAACCGGCCCCCGGCAGACAACGAACAGGGAGCAGAAATGATCGGAACCATCCTCAGCGCGCTCGTCATCGGTCTGATCGTGGGTGCGCTCGCGCGGCTCATCATGCCGGGCAAGCAGAACATCGGCGTGATCATGACGATCGTGCTGGGTGCACTCGGCTCGTTCATCGGGTCCTGGTTGACCTACCAGCTCGGCTACTCGAATTCGAACGGTGGCTGGGAAGTCATTCCGTTCCTCGTCGGCATCATCGTCGCGATCGTGCTCATCGCGATCTACGTCGGCATCACCGGCCGCAAGGGCACGACCCGCGGCACCACGGTCCGCTAACGCCCCGGCGGGGCCAGCCGGTAGACCGCGTCGGCGTAGTCATCGGTGATGTAGACCGCGCCGTCGGGTCCGACCACCGCGGATACGGGCCGGCCCCATCGCGAGCCG
>NZ_LZJE01000082.1:0-2489 GCF_001666865.1 Mycobacterium sp. E136 | reverse complement strand
GCGGGCGCCTGCGCCTCGGCCTTGCTCCTGCGGGCGTACTGCTTGGGCGGCCCACCCACCTGAGGCGCTGCGCCCTCACCGGCCGGAATCGACATGTCCAGGCGGGTCTCGATGCGCTCGATCCGTTGCAGCAGAGCTGCTTCCGTGTCGCTCGCCGATGGCAGCAGCAGCCGAGCGCACACCACCTCGAGCAGCAGTCGGGGCGCGGTCGCGCCGCGCATCTCGCCGAGGCCGGCGTGCACCACCTCGGCGTAGCGGGTCAGCGTCGCGGTGCCGATGCGCGTCGCCTGCTCGCGCATCCGGTCGAGCACGTCCTCGGGCCCGTCGACGACGCCACGCGCCGCGGCGTCGGGCACCGACTGCAGGATGATCAGGTCGCGGAACCGCTCCAACAGGTCGGTGGCGAACCGGCGCGGGTCGTGCCCGGCGTCGATCACGGCCTCGACGACGCCGAACAGCGCAGCGGCATCGCCTGCGGCCAACGCGTCGATCGCGTCGTCGATCAGCGCGACATCCGTCGCACCCAGCAGCGCCAGCGCCCGCGCGTAGTTGACGTGGTTGCCTTCGGCGCCGGCCAGCAGCTGGTCGAGCACCGAGAGCGTGTCGCGGGGCGATCCGCCGCCGGCGCGGATCACCAGCGGGTAAACCGCGTCGTCGACGGTGACGTTCTCCTGCGCGCAGATGTTCTCCAGCAGCGTGCGCATGGTGCGCGGCGCCAGCAGCCGGAAGGGGTAGTGGTGTGTGCGCGACCGGATGGTCGGCAGCACCTTCTCCGGCTCGGTGGTCGCGAACACGAAGATCAGATGTTCGGGCGGCTCTTCGACGATCTTCAGCAGCGCGTTGAAGCCGGCCGTGGTGACCATGTGCGCCTCGTCGACGATGAAGATGCGATACCGCGACTGCGCCGGCGCGTAGAACGCGCGGTCGCGCAACTCGCGGGTGTCGTCCACACCGCCGTGGCTGGCCGCGTCGAGTTCGACCACGTCGACGCTGCCTGGCCCATTGGGCGCGAGCGCCACGCACGAATCGCACACCCCGCACGGCGTGGCCGTCGGCCCCTGCACGCAGTTCAGCGACCGCGCCAGGATGCGCGCCGACGAGGTCTTGCCGCAGCCACGCGGACCGGAGAACAGGTAGGCGTGGTTGATCCGGCCGGACGTCAGCGCCGTCGACAGTGGCTCGGTGACATGTTCCTGGCCAACGACCTCCGCGAAGGTCGCGGGCCGGTACTTGCGGTAGAGCGCCACGCACAGCAGGCTACCGGCGCGGTCCGACGGCGCGACACCTCAGCCCTGCCCCTCTCGATTGTGAAATCGGCGACGGTCCCGGGCGCCAAAGCGTCGTCAGATTCACAAACGGCGTGGACCTGTGGATGACCGCGCGACGGGGACGCGTTCCGTCGGTCGGCGCGTGCACCGTACGACCATGACCGAGCCGCGATGGCCGTTCGTCGGAAGCGAAGCGTTGTCGACGGGCGCGATCTCCGAGCCACGATGCGCCGTCTGTACACGCCGCTCTACCCGAACGTCTACGTCCCGCGCGACGTCACCGTGTCGGCACCCGAGCGGGCGCGGGCGGCGTGGCTGTGGTCAAAGCGGCGCGGAATCGTGAGCGGGCTGTCGGCGGCGGCCGTGCTGGGCAGCAAGTGGTTCGACGCCGGCCTACCGGCGGAGCTCATCCACGACAACCGCAGACCGCCAACGGGTCTCGTCGTCCGCACCGAGCGGGCGCTGCCCGACGAACTCGTGAGCATCGCCGGCATGCCCGTCACAGATCCCGCCCGCACCGCGTTCGACCTCGGTCGTCACCTCGAGTCTCGAGTACTCGCGGTGCAACGCCTCGACGCGCTGGCCAACGCCACCGGGCTCAAACACGTCGACGTCGAGGCGGTGATCACCGCAGGAGACCGTCGCCCGGCTGGCATTGGTCGGCGCGGGGCTTCCCGCGCCGCAGACGCAGGTCCGCGTGTTCGACGGGTACCGGCAGTTCGTCGCGCGTCTCGACATGGCCTATCCGGATCTGTTGGTCGGCATCGAGTACGACGGATCACAACACTGGACCGATCCGCGGGTGAGGCAGCGCGACATCGACAAGCAGTTCGCGTTGACGGAACTCGGCTGGGTGATCGTCCGCGTCAGCCGAGACCTGCTGCAGCATCGGCGGACGACTTATGTGGCGAGGGTCGAGAGCGCGCTGCGCGCACGCGGGCTTCGAATGTGAACCTGGCGACGCTTTTCGCGAAAACCGTCGTCAGATTCACAAACCGGCCGGCTAGTCCTTGAGCAGCGACTCGGTCGCTGACAGCAGCGCGCAGATCGCCAGGCCGTCGATCGCGGCCCGCAGCTCGGGCTCGGGCGGCATGGTCGGCGCGATGCGAATGTTCTTGTCTTCCGGGTCTTTCCGATAGGGGAAGGTCGCACCGGCCTCGGTCACCGCGATGCCCGCATCCTTGGCCAGCGCCACGGTGCGCTTGGCCGTACCCGGCAACA
>NZ_LZJE01000081.1:0-27297 GCF_001666865.1 Mycobacterium sp. E136 | reverse complement strand
CGATCATCCGGCAGCTGCAGCACCTGCAGCGTCTGGTCCTGGTTCAGGCCTTCGCCGCGCTCGAGCACCTGCTCGCGTTGGCGCACGAGGTGCGGATGGCCTGGTGCGGTCCCGACGTCGAGGTCGAGGGCATCATCAGCCTCAAGACCGGCGGCTGCCCCGAGGATTGCCACTTCTGTTCGCAGTCAGGGCTTTTCGCGTCGCCCGTACGCAGCGCGTGGCTCGATGTCCCGAGCCTGGTGGAGGCGGCCAAGCAGACCGCGAAAACCGGTGCGACGGAGTTCTGCATCGTCGCCGCCGTGCGCGGACCCGACGAGCGGCTGCTGGCGCAGGTCGCCGCCGGCATCGAGGCGATCCGCAACGAGGTCGACATCCAGATCGCGTGCTCGCTGGGCATGTTGACCAAGGAGCAGGTCGACCAGCTGTCCGAGATGGGCGTGCACCGCTACAACCACAATTTGGAGACGGCACGGTCGTTCTTCACCAACGTCGTCACCACGCACTCGTGGGAGGAGCGCTGGGACACCCTGCAGATGGTCCGCGAGGCGGGCATGGAGGTGTGCTGCGGCGGAATCCTCGGCATGGGCGAATCCCTCGAGCAGCGTGCGGAGTTCGCCGCCAACCTGGCCGAGCTCGACCCGCACGAGGTGCCGCTGAACTTCCTCAACCCGCGACCGGGCACCCCGTTCGGGGACCTCGAGGTGCTGCCCGCCGCCGATGCGCTGCGTGCGGTCGCGGCGTTCCGCCTGGCGCTGCCGCGCACCATGCTGCGCTTCGCGGGTGGCCGCGAGATCACCCTCGGCGACCTGGGCGCCAAGAAGGGCATCCTCGGCGGCATCAACGCCGTCATCGTCGGCAACTACCTGACCACGCTGGGCCGGCCGGCCGAGTCGGACCTCGAACTGCTCGAGGATCTGCAGATGCCGATCAAGGCGCTCAATGCCAGCCTCTGAGGCGGCCGGTAGAACGTACGGGTATGGCGTTCAACGTCTACACGGGTGAGCCCGACGGCACCGCGGTGCCGACCGCGGCCCAGCTCGGCCTGGAGCCGCCCCGATTCTGCGCCGAGTGCGGTCGGCGGATGATCGTCCAGGTGCGCCCCGACGGCTGGTCGGCGAAATGCTCGCGACACGGGCTGACCGATTCGAAAGATCTGGAACAGCGATGAATGACACTGCCGCGCCGAGGATCTCGCGTATCCGCGCGACGCTGACGGTGGTGGTGTCGCTGGCGGCGGTCGGCGCACTGACCGGCGCACTGTGGGCGTGGCTGGCGCCGCCGATCCACGGCGTCGTCGCGCTGGCGCGTGACGGTGACCGTGTCCGCGCCCATCTGGGCAACGAGGGTGACCACTTCTTTGTCGCGGCGTTCCTGCTCGTCGGCATGCTCTGCGTGGTGGCGGTCGTCGCGGCGACGGCGGTATGGCAGTGGCGGGTGCACCGCGGCCCGGCGATGACGGCCGCGCTGGTGACCGGATGCATGCTCGCGGCGGGCGTGGCCTCCGGTGTGGGAGCGCTGCTCGTGCATCTGCGGTACGGGACCATCGACGTCGCCGCCGCGCCGGTGACGCCCGAACACCGCGTGCACTACGTCACCGAGGCGCCGCCGGTGTTCTTCGGGCACTCGCCGATACAGGCGGTGCTGACGGTCCTGTTTCCGGCAGCCGTCGCGGCGCTCGTGTACTCGCTGGCCGCCGTGTCGACCGCGCGCGACGATCTCGGCGCATGGCCGCCGGTCGAGGTGCCGGCATTCGTTCCGCCGGCCGCCCCGGCGGTTACAGCGGAGAGCGTTCCACCCGCCGGCCCGTCATCACCTTGACCGCGATACGAACCAGCCGCGTCATGCCGACGTAGGTCATCGGGTTCAGCAGCGTCGGCCAGGTCGTGCGCACCAGGTGCTCCGAGAGCGGCTTGCCGTCGAACCGGTCGATCAGCCAGCGCAGCGCCATCGGCGCCGACATCGGGTGAAGCAACATGTGCTCGCTGAACATGTCCCGGTGGTAGGTCACCGAGGCGCCGCCGCTGCGGTAGGTCTCCGTGAGCTCGTCGATGTCGTCGACCGCGACGATCCGGTCGTGCACGGCCTGCACGATCAGCACCGGCGGCGTGGGCACCGCGGTGCCCAGTTTGATGCTGTCGAAGACGTGCTTGACCTCGGGCAGGTCCAGGATCTCGTTGAGCGGCCGGTCGACCAGCTTGCCCATGTCCATGCCCGCGAACCGCAACACGGCCTGCGCGGTGGTCATGTCCTGGATACGCAGCAACATCGCCTTGCCGGTTTCGGTGGCGTGTTCCTGGATGACCCGGTCGAGGTCCGGATAGACGTGGCTCAGCGCCGCGACCACCATCGCCGGGAGCCCGGAGTACAGGCTGCCGTTCAGCCGCCGGTAGGCGTGGCCGAGGTCCCCGACGGGGGAGCCGAGCACCGCGCCGACAATGTTGAGCTCAGGCGCGTACTGGCCGTGCACCTCGGCCGCCCAGGCCGACGCCAGCCCGCCGCCCGAGTAGCCCCAGAGGCCGATGGGAGCCGATTCGCTCAGCCCGAGGCGCTCGCTGTTCACCGCGGCGCGCAGGCCGTCGAGGATGCGGTATCCGGGCTCGTACGGCGTGCCCCAGATGCCGTGGGCGCCCTCGTGGTCGGGCACCGAGACCGCCCACCCCTCGGCGAGGGCCGCGGCGATCAGCAGGAACTCCAGCTGGGCCAGGGCGCCGGTGGCCACCGCCTTGCGGCGCAGCGCGTACGACGGGAAGCAGCGCGAGGACACGGCGTCGATCGCGCACTGGTAGGAGATCACCGGCACGACGCTGCGGTTCGCCCGTTCGGCCGGCACGATCACCGTGGTCACGGTGGCCTCCGGTTCACCGTTCATGTCGGTGGTGCGGTACAGCAGCTGCGTTGCGGTGAATTTCTGCGGGATCAGACCGAAAAAGGCCAGTTCAACGTCGCGACTGCGCAGCACGGTGCCGGGCTCGGCGTGCTGGAAACCGCTCGGCGGTTCGTAGAACGGATCGTCGGCCGGAAGCAGCGGACGGGCGCCGCGCGACAGGTCTTCGTGAGGTACGTGCCCGATCCACTCGGCACCTGAGGCTGGCGCGGCGTTGCCCAGAGACATTTCGCCATTGTTACTTAAGGAAGCCTTAAGAATCCAGTCGACTCACCCAGGCGGGCGCAGGGCGGCGAATTCGTCGGTCACCCGGTAACGCGCTTCGGTGAAGCGATACAACGCCGCAGGCCTGCCGCCGCTGCGACCCGACCGCGCCGTGGTGCCCGTGCGGGTGATGACGTTGCGACGTTCGAGCACACGTTGCAGATTGGTGGCGTCGACGTGGTGACCGAGCGCGGCGCTGTAGATGTCCCGCAGCGCAGACAGCGCGAATTCGGTTGGAGCCAAGGCGAATCCGATGTTCGTGTAGGACAGTTTGGCGACCAGGCGGGTGCGGGCGTGTTCCACCATCGTGCCGTGGTCGAACGCCATAAGCGGTAGGTCGCTCACCGGATGCCACCGGGTGTCCGGGGGCAGTTCCGGCGTCGCAGGGGAGGGCACCAGGCCGAGGAACGTCGACGCGATGGTCCGGTCGCCGGGAACCCGGTGTGGGTCGGAAAAAACGGCGAGTTGCTCGAGGTGGGCAAGCTCACGCAGGTCGACCTTCTCGGCGAGTTGACGGCGAACAGAGCTGGTCATGTCCTCGTCGTCGCCGAGTCGGCCGCCGGGAAGCGACCATCTGCCGCGCTGCGGATCGAGTGCCCGCTGCCACAACAGCACGTGAAGTGCTGGTTTCCGGTCGGTGGGCCCCCCGGTGTCTTCTCGGACCTCCCGAACCTGGAACACGGCGGCGAGCACCTCGTGCGCGGTGCTAATATGTGCCATGTTTTCGATTGTAAGTCGAAAACCCGATTTGGACGAAGGAGGCGGCCATGACGGTTCTGGACCGTATGCCCGCAGACGACCTCTCGAGCCGCATCGTCGACGGCCCCACCGGCTTCTCCGGGGTCGAGGGCGACCAGGAATGGGCCGCCGAGGTTCGTCGCCTCGCCGATCTACGGGGCGCGACACTGCTGGCGCATAACTATCAGCTGCCCGCGATCCAGGACGTCGCTGATCACGTCGGTGATTCCCTGGCGCTGTCGCGGATCGCCGCCGATGTCAGTGAGAACACCATCGTGTTCTGCGGCGTGCACTTCATGGCCGAGACCGCCAAGATCCTGGCGCCGGACAAGACGGTGCTCATCCCGGACCAGCGGGCGGGTTGTTCGCTCGCCGACTCCATCACCGCCGACGAACTGCGCGTGTGGAAGGCCGAACATCCCGGCGCGGTCGTGGTGTCCTACGTCAACACCACCGCAGCGGTGAAGGCCGAGACCGACATCTGCTGCACGTCGTCGAACGCGGTCGAGGTGGTGGCATCGATTCCCGAGGACCGTGAGGTGCTGTTCTGCCCGGACCAGTTTCTCGGCGCACACGTCCGGCGCGTGACCGGTCGCGAGAACCTGCACGTGTGGGCGGGTGAATGCCACGTGCACGCCGGGATCAACGGCGACGAGCTCGCCGATCAGGCCCGCACGCACCCCGATGCCGAGCTGTTCGTGCACCCCGAATGTGGTTGCGCGACATCAGCTTTGTATCTCGCGGGGGAGGGCGCATTCCCGGAGGAGCGGGTCAAGATCCTGTCCACCGGCGGGATGCTCGATGCCGCGCGCGAGACCGGCGCCCGCCAGGTGCTGGTCGCGACCGAGGTCGGGATGCTGCACCAGTTGCGCCGCGCCGCACCGGGAGTCGACTTCATGGCGGTCAACGACCGCGCCTCCTGCAAGTTCATGAAGATGATCACCCCCGCCGCGCTGCTGCGCTGCCTGGTGGAGGGCAAGGACGAGGTGCACGTGGATCCCGAAACCGCCCGGTTGGCGCGGGCCAGCGTGCAACGCATGATCGAAATCGGCCAGCCCGGCGGCGGAGAATGACCCGCCCGGCGGCCTGCGGTGCCGGCAGGTGGGCCGGTCACTGGCAGCAGCGCGCCGACGTCGTCGTCATCGGCACCGGCGTGGCCGGGCTGGTGGCGGCGCTGGCCGCACACCGCCGTGGCCGAAAAGTCATGGTGCTCAGCAAGACCGGTGACACGGCAACCTTCTACGCCCAGGGTGGTATCGCGGTCGTACTGCCCGACGCGCTGCGTGAGGACGGCGACTCGATCGAGTCGCACATCGCCGACACGCTCACCGCGGGCGCGGGACTCTGCGACCCCGACGCCGTGCGCTCGATCGTGACCGACGGATACCGCGCGGTGGCGGAACTGGTCGACCACGGCGCGCGGTTCGACGAGTCGTCACGGGGGACGTGGTCGCTGACCCGCGAGGGTGGCCATTCGTGGCGCCGGATCATCCATGCCGGCGGCGATGCGACGGGCGCCGAGGTGCAGCGAGCCCTCAACGGCGCGGCCGCCACACTCGACATCCGCCACAACCACGTCGCGGTCGAGATCCTGCAAGACGCGGGTGCGGTCACCGGCGTGCTGGTGCTCAACGACGACGGTCCGGGGGTGGTGCACGCGCCGTCGGTGATCCTCGCGACCGGGGGATTGGGCCATCTCTACTCGGCGACGACGAACCCCGAAGGATCGACGGGAGATGGTGTCGCGCTGGCTAGTTGGGCCGGAGTCCCGATCAGCGACATCGAGTTCATCCAGTTTCACCCCACCATGCTCTTCGATGGGCACACTGCGGGCAGGCGTCCGCTGATCACCGAGGCCGTCCGCGGCGAGGGGGCGAAACTCGTTGACTCCGAGGGTCGGTCCGTCACCGAAGGCGTGCACCCGATGGGTGACCTGGCACCGCGCGATGTCGTGGCCGGTGCGATCAACACCCGCATGGAGCAGACGGGTGCGCCGTGCGTGTTCCTCGACGCCCGGCGAATCGACAACTTCGAGAAGAGATTCCCGACGGTGACCGCGGCCTGTCGGGCGGCCGGTATCGACCCGACGCTCGAGGCCATCCCCGTGCTGCCCGGCGCCCATTACAGCTGTGGCGGCGTGGTCACCGATGTGTACGGACGCACCGAACTCGAGGGACTGTTCGCCGCAGGCGAGGTTGCACGCACGGGCATGCACGGCGCCAACCGATTGGCGTCGAACAGCCTGCTCGAGGGCCTCGTGATCGGAAGCCGGGCCGGAAACGTCGCCGCCGCACACGCTTTGGTCAGCGGGCCCGTGACGGCGCTGCCGCCCGAGCCCGTCGTACGGCGGGCACTGCCGCGGGCCGACCTGCAGCGGGCGATGACGAAAAACGCCGGCGTGGTCCGCGATGCCGACGGTTTGTGCGTCCTGGCCAAGGAACTTGATACCGCGCCGACACGGATCATCGCGTCGCGCGCCGATTTCGAGGACTCGGCGCTGACCACCGCCGCGGCGGCCGTCGCGGCGGCAGCGTTGACCCGTACCGAGTCTCGCGGGTGCCACCATCGCCGCGACTACCCGGACACCGACCCGGTACAGGCGCGCTCCCTGCTCCCGGCGGGGGTGTGCTGCTGATGGAGCTGACCGCCGACGAGCTCACCGAGGCTCGCAGGGTGATCGCCCGCGCCCTCGAAGAGGACCTTCGTTACGGCCCGGACGTCACCACGCTGGCGACGGTGCCCACGGATGCCAGAACGACGGCATCGATGGTGGTCCGCGAGCCCGGTGTGATCGCGGGTGTGGACATCGCGCTGCTGGCCTTCGACGAGGTGATCGGCGCCGACAACTATCTGGTCAAGCACCGCGTCGAGGACGGCGCCCGGCTCGAACCGGGCGGTGTCGTGCTCACCGTCGAGGCGCCGACGCAGGGACTGCTGACCGCCGAACGCACCACGCTGAACCTGGTCTGTCACCTGTCGGGGATCGCCACCGCGACGGCGGCATGGGTCGATGCGGTCTCCGGAACGGGCGCCAAGATCCGCGACACGCGAAAGACGTTGCCGGGCTTGCGTGCACTGCAGAAGTACGCCGTGCGCGTCGGTGGCGGCGTCAACCACCGGATGGGCCTCGGCGACGCGGCGCTGATCAAGGACAACCATGTCGCGGCCGCCGGATCGGTGGTGGCGGCGCTGCGGGCCGTGCGCACGGCCGCGCCCGAACTCGAATGCGAAGTCGAGGTCGACTCGCTCGAGCAGCTCGACGAGGTGTTGGCCGAGAACGTCGAACTCGTGCTGCTCGACAACTTCCCGGTTTGGCAGACACAGATCGCGGTGCAGCGCCGCGACTCTCGCTCGCCTGCAACGAAACTGGAGTCGTCCGGCGGGCTCTCGCTGGAGAGTGCCGCGGAATATGCGGGCACCGGCGTCGACTATCTGGCGGTCGGGGCGCTGACGCACTCGCTGCGGGTGCTCGATATCGGACTCGATGTCTAGATCGGCCGATAGCATCGAACGCGTGGATGAGGATGCGTCGCGCCGGCTCACGTTGTTGGTCGGCATCAGCCTGGTCATAGCCGTCGCCGCGCTCGCACTCGCGGGGTGGACGCTGTACAAGACGAGCGAATCCGAGCCCGAATACGACTCAACTCAGGTCGCCGACGCGAAGACCAAGATCTGCAGCGCGGCCGACGTCGTCCGAAAAGGCATCACACTCAACACGAATATGCAGCCCGAGGGCGGCGCCCAGGACGTCACCGGGGCGCAGGCGGTGGCCGCCAACGCGCGGATCTCGTTGTACGACGGCGGTCAATACCTGCTCGACCGGCTCGATCCGGCCACGCCGGTGGTGCTCACGGAGAAGGTCCGACAATTCGCGGACCACCTCATGGACATCGGTGCCAACGCCACGGCGGGGGTGCCCAACGACGATCCGGCACAAGCGAAACGGCTCGCCGATGCTGACGCCGAGAACAAGAGCATCACCGAGCTCTGCAAGTAGCTCAGCGACTCAGCAGAGTCCTTGCGGCGACCTTCGAGGCCTCGAGCGCTGTCGTGTCGCCGGCGATCCGGGAGAGCAGCAGCGCGCCCTCGACGAGCGCGATCAGGGCCAGCGCAGTCTGCTCGGCCTCGCCCTGTGTCCAGCCGTCGGCACGCAACCGGGCGGCGACGGCGTCGCGCCAGCCCGTGAACGCGGCTCGCGACGCTTGCCGGACCAGCGCGCTGGCGTCTACCGATTCGGTGGCGATCGGTTCGATGGGGCAGCCGTCGCGCGGATCGGCGGTGAGCCCCGAGGCCATCACGTCGATCCAGCCGTCGATCAGGTCCGGCACCGGCGATTGTGTGGCGAGCAGGGCGCGAAGCCGCTGCTCGATGTCGGCGCCGACGCGCTGGACAACGGCGGCGGCCAACTGCTGCTTGCCCTCGGGGAAGTGGTGGTAGAGCGAGCCCGCCTTGACGTCGGCGGTCTCGAGGATCTGGTTGACCCCGGTGGCGGCGTAGCCCTGCCTGCGGAACAGTTGCGCCGCGGTGTCGATCAGCGCGGTGCGGCTGCGGTCCGGACGAGGCATCCCTTGACTTTACTAGAAAGATCGCTCAAGAATAGTTGAGCGATCATTCCAGAAGGGATTTGGCATGCGGCAACTGATGTTCGAAGAGGTCGGTAAATACGCGTGGCGTGAGGCGCCCGAGGTTCAGCTGACGGGGCCGGGCCAGGCTCTTGTTCGACCGTTGGCCGTGGCGTGCTGCGACCTCGACGTCGCCGTGGTGGCAGGCAGATTGCCGATGCCGCCGGGTCATGCGGTGGGGCACGAGGGCGTTGCCGAGGTGGTGGCGGTCGGTGAGGACGTGCGCGGCGTGAAGGTCGGCGACCGGGTCATCGTGCCGTTCCAGATCAGCTGTGGAGAGTGCAGCGCTTGCCTGCGGGGCGCGACGGGATCCTGCGCGGCGCTGCCGCTGATGGCGATGTACGGGATGGCGCCGCTCGCGGGACTCGACGGCGGCGGGTTCATGGCCGATGTCGTGCTGGTGCCATATGCCGACGCGATGCTGGTGCGGTTGCCCGAGGGGGCGGATCCGGTTGCCGTTGCGTCGATGTCGGACAACATCCCGGATGGTTGGCGCGGCGTCGGCCCTTACGTCGACGAATTGGCGGCGCTTGCGCCGGCCGACCGGCGGGTGCTGGTCGTTGGTCGGCTGTCGATCGGCCTGTACGCGGCGGCGACGGCGGCCGCGGCGGGGATGCACGTCGACTATGTGGACACCGACCGGCAGCGGCTCGCGGTGGCCGAGAAGTTGGGTGCGGTCGTGCACGACCGCGAGAAGCCCGACAAGAGCGCCGAACAGTATCCGGTGACGGTGCACACGTCGGCGGATCCGGCGCTGCTGGCGGCGGCGTTACGGGCGACGTGGCCGGACGGGGTGTGCACCGACACCGGCATCTACGCCCAGGGCTCCGTGGAGATGCCACTGCTGCCGATGTACACGCGCGGGGTTCGGTTCGTCACCGGGCGGGTGAACGCGCGTGCGGTGATGCCGGAGGTGCTGGAACTGTTTGCCGGACAAGACCTTTCGCCAGTAGTTGAGCGTGTCGTACCGTGGGAGGAAGCGCCAGAAGCGTGGCCGGCGATGCGAGGCAAGACGGTGTTCAGCCGGGTGTAGCTCAGGCGATGTCGGCGACGAAAATGCCCATCTTCTTGGCCTGAACGCGGGCCATGAAAGGCAGGCCTTCCGCGTTGCCACCCGCCGGCACGATCCGCGGGTTGACGATGTGGACCGTGCGCGAGCCGTAGAGCAGGTCGGCTTCGCCGGCGGCGAGCACATTCTTCACCCAGTCGGTCTTGCCGTGGCCGAGTGCGATCGCTGCGGTATCGCCCTTGCGGTAGACAGTGACAATCGTCTCGTACGGCTTTCCGGACTTTCGGCCGCGGTGTCTGATCTTTGTCATGCCGGGCATCAGCCGGGAAATCGGCCTGATCATTTTGTTCAGGTATCTGACCTGCAGATTTTCGAACCACGGCGGGAACACCATCGGCACGCCGGGTGCGTTGTTCGGGTGCTCGCTGGCTCGCATGGCGCCTCCATAACCGATTTGGTCTGCTCTGGGAGAATGGACAGCGTGAATCTATCGTCGTCCCCGATCGCACGCATCGACTTGCGGGGTGCGCGGCTGTCCGCGGCGCGCCTGCGGTCCGCCCTGCCGCGTGGCGGAGTGGACGTGGACACCGTGGTTCCGAAGGTCCGCCCGATCGTCGACGCGGTTGCTGAGCGCGGCGCCGAGGCGGCGCTGGAGTATGGCGAATCGTTCGACGGGGTGCGACCCGCACAGGTTCGCGTCCCCGCAGCTGAGCTGAATATGGCGCTCACTGAGCTGCCGTCCGACGTCCGTACCGCGCTCGAGGTCGCCATCGAACGCGCCCGGGCCGTCCACGCCGACCAGCGTCGTACCGACACGACGACGACGCTCGCCCCAGGCGCCACCGTCACGGAGCGCTGGGTGCCGGTCGAGCGCGTCGGCCTCTACGTGCCCGGCGGCAACGCCGTCTACCCGTCCAGCGTCGTGATGAACGTCGTGCCCGCACAGACCGCGGGGGTCGACTCGCTCGTGATCGCCAGCCCGCCGCAGGCCCAGTTCGGCGGCTTACCGCACCCGACGATCCTGGCCGCCGCCGCACTGCTGGGCGTCGACGAGGTGTGGGCCGTCGGCGGAGCCCAGTCGATCGCCCTACTGGCCTACGGCGGCACCGACACCGATGGCGCAGAGCTGGCCCCCGTCGACATGATCACCGGCCCCGGCAACATCTACGTCACCGCAGCCAAACGCATCTGCCGATCGCAGGTGGGCATCGACGCCGAGGCCGGCCCCACCGAGATCGCCATCCTGGCCGACCACACCGCCGACCCCGTCCACGTCGCCGCCGACCTGATCAGCCAGGCAGAACACGACGAGATGGCCGCCAGCGTGCTGGTCACCCCCAGCATCGAATTGGCCGACGCGACCGACCGCGAACTGGCCAACCAACTGCAGACCACGGTGCACCGCGAGCGGGTGACTGCCGCGCTCGGCGGTAAGCAGTCGGCGACCGTTCTCGTCGACGACCTCGATGCCGGCATCCGGACCGTCAACGCCTACGCCGCCGAGCACTTGGAGATCCAGACCCTCGACGCGCGCGAGGTGGCCGGTCGAATCCGTTCCGCCGGAGCGATCTTCGTCGGACCCTATGCACCCGTGAGCCTCGGCGACTACTGCGCCGGCTCCAACCATGTGCTGCCCACCGCCGGCTGCGCACGGCACTCCAGCGGCCTGTCGGTGCAGACGTTCCTGCGCGGGATCCACGTCGTCGACTACGACGAGGCCGCGCTGAAAGACGTCTCCGGCTACGTCATCACGCTCGCCGAGGCCGAAAACCTACCCGCGCACGGCGAAGCGGTGCGGCGGAGGTTCGAAAGGTGACGGTCGGGGAGAAGGTGACGCTCGACGATCTGCCGCTGCGGTCGGATCTGCGCGGCAAATCGCCGTACGGCGCACCGCAACTGGACGTTCCGGTGCGATTGAACACCAACGAGAACCCGCACCCACCGACGCGGGCGCTGATCGATGACCTGACGGCGTCCGTCGCCGCCGTCGCGGGCGACTTGCACCGCTATCCGGACCGGGATGCGGTCGCGCTGCGTACCGACCTCGCAGCCTATCTCACCGCGCAGACCGGCACACAACTGACCGTCGAAAATCTCTGGGCGGCAAACGGTTCCAACGAGATCCTGCAGCAACTCCTGCAGGCCTTCGGCGGGCCCGGTCGCAGCGCCCTGGGTTTCGTGCCCTCGTACTCGATGCACCCGATCATCTCCGACGGCACCCAGACCGCGTGGCTGGTGGCCAACCGGGCCGACGACTTCAGCCTCGACATCGACGTCGCGGTGGCGGCCATCGGTGAGCGCAGCCCGGACATCGTGTTCGTGGCGAGCCCGAACAATCCGTCGGGACAGAGCGTTCCGCTCGACGACCTGCGACGCCTCCTCGACGCCATGAGCACCGGCGTGATGATCGTCGACGAGGCGTACGGCGAATTCTCCTCGCAACCGAGCGCGGTGCGCCTCATCGACGAGTATCCGACCCGGCTTGTCGTCAGCCGCACGATGAGCAAGGCGTTCGCATTCGCGGGCGGTCGGCTCGGGTACCTTGCCGCCGCCCCCGCCGTGATCGACGCGATGCTGCTCGTTCGATTGCCGTACCACCTGTCCTCGGTCACGCAGGCCGCCGCCCGCGCGGCGCTGCGTCACGCCGACGACACGCTCGGCAGCGTCGCTACCCTCATCGCCGAACGCAACCGTGTCACAGAGTCTCTGTCCGACATGGGTTTTCGCGTGATCGACAGCGACGCCAACTTCGTGCTGTTCGGCGACTTCGCCGACGCACCCGCTACCTGGCAGCGCTACCTCGACGCGGGCATCCTCATCCGCGACGTCGACATACCCGGATACCTCCGCGTCACCATCGGTCTGGCCGAGGAGAACGATGCGTTCCTCGCAGCGAGCGCTCGCCTGGCCGCGACCGAACTATCCCCAGTAGGAGCATCGTGAACGAACCCCGTCGCGCGACGATCGAGCGCAAGACCAAGGAGTCCGACATCGTCGTCGAACTCGACCTGGACGGCACCGGCCAGGTGTACGTCGACACCGGTGTGCCGTTCTTCGATCACATGCTCACCGCGCTGGGCAGCCACGCGAGTTTCGACCTGACCGTGCGCGCCAAGGGTGACGTCGAAATCGAGGGGCATCACACGATCGAGGACACCGCGATCGTGCTGGGGCAGGCGCTCGGCCAGGCGCTGGGCGACAAGAAGGGCATCCGCCGGTTCGGCGATGCGTGGATCCCCATGGACGAGACGCTCGCGCACGCCGCCGTCGACGTATCCGGGCGGGCGTACTGCGTGCACACCGGCGAGCCGGATCACATGCTGCACTTCACGATCGCCGGTTCCTCGGCGCCGTACCACACGGTGGTCAACCGGCACGTGTTCGAGTCGGTGGCGATGAACGCCCGCATCGCCCTGCACGTGCGCACCATCTACGGTCGCGACCCCCACCACATCACCGAGGCGCAGTACAAGGCCGTCGCCCGCGCGCTGCGCCAAGCCGTCGAGTACGACCCACGTGTAACCAGTGTGCCGTCAACGAAAGGCACTCTGTGACAAAACAAGTCGTCATCCTGGACTACGGTTCGGGCAATCTGCGCTCGGCGCAGCGCGCGCTGGAGCGCGTCGGCGCCGATGTCACGGTCACACCCGACGCCGACGCGGCGATGAACGCCGACGGCCTCGTGGTGCCCGGCGTCGGCGCGTTCGAGGCGTGCATGGCCGGGTTGCGCAAGATCGATGGTCCGAAGCTGATCGCCGACCGGGTCGCCGCCGGTCGTCCCGTTCTGGGCGTATGCGTCGGCATGCAGATCCTGTTCTCCCGCGGCGTGGAGTTCGGCGTCGAGACCACCGGTTGCGGCCAGTGGCCGGGCGCCGTCGTGCGCCTTGACGCGCCGGTGATCCCGCACATGGGCTGGAACGTGGTCGATGTCCCCGAAGGCAGCACACTGTTCGCGGGCATGGAGGCGGGCACCCGCTTCTACTTCGTGCACTCCTATGCTGCCCAGCAGTGGGAGGGCAGCCCCACCGCCAAGCTGACATGGACCACCCACCACGTGCCGTTCCTCGCCGCCGTCGAGGACGGTCCGCTGTCGGCGACGCAGTTCCACCCCGAGAAAAGCGGCGACGCCGGTGCCGCATTACTCGCCAACTGGGTTAAGGCATTAGGTTGACCACCGATGAGCGCTGGCGCGAAGAGGAGACCACCACAGTGTCGGAACGACTGATTCTTCTTCCCGCCGTCGACGTGGTCGAGGGCCGCGCTGTGCGCCTGGTGCAGGGCCAGGCCGGCAGCGAGACCGAATACGGATCCGCGTTGGACGCCGCGCTGACGTGGCAACGCGACGGCGCCGAGTGGATCCACCTCGTCGACCTCGACGCCGCGTTCGGCCGGGGCAGCAACCGCGAACTGCTGGCCGAGGTGGTCGGCAAGCTCGACGTCGCTGTCGAACTGTCCGGCGGTATCCGCGACGACGATTCGCTGTCGGCGGCGCTCGCGACCGGTTGCGCGCGGGTGAACCTCGGCACCGCAGCGCTGGAGAACCCGCAGTGGTGCGCGAAGGTCGTCGCCGAACACGGCGAGAAGGTCGCCGTCGGACTGGACGTGAAGATCGTCGACGGCGATCACCGCCTCCGCGGTCGCGGTTGGGAGACCGACGGCGGTGACCTCTGGGAAGTGCTCGAACGGCTTGACAGAGAAGGTTGTTCGCGCTTCGTCGTCACCGACGTCACCAAGGACGGCACGCTCAACGGACCGAACCTCGAACTGCTGTCGAAAGTCACCGACCGCACCGACGCCCCGGTGATCGCATCCGGAGGTGTGTCGAGCCTCGACGACCTGCGGGGCATCGCCACGCTGACCGACCGTGGCGTGGAGGGAGCGATCGTCGGAAAAGCGCTGTACGCAGGGCGATTCACACTGCCTGAAGCGCTGGCCGCGGTGGAGCGGTAATGGCGCTGGACGCGGCCGACCTCGACGCCCTGGTCGCTGAGGCCGCGCAAATCCTCGACGACGCGTCGACCCCGTTCATCGACGGACACCGCGCAGATTCGGCGGTGCAGAAGAAGGGTGACGACTTCGCCACCGAGGTCGACCTGGCCATCGAACGCCAAGTTGTCGAGGCGCTGACCGCCCGAACCGGAATCGAGGTTCACGGCGAGGAATTCGGCGGCGCGGATCTGAAGTCGCCACTGGTGTGGGTGCTCGACCCGATAGACGGCACGTTCAACTACGCCGCGGGTTCTCCGATGGCCGCGATCCTGCTCGGGCTGGTGCGCGACGGTGAGCCGGTCGCCGGACTCACCTGGGTCCCCTTCACCAAGGAGCGCTTCACCGCCGTCGTGGGAGGGCCGCTGCGCTACAACGGTGTCGAGCAACCGCAACTGGAGCCGGCGGGGCTCTCCGATTCGATGGTCGGGGTCAGCACGTTCAACGTCGAATCCCGCGGCAAGGTGCCGGGACGCTACCGACTCGCCGTCATCGAAACCCTCAGCCGTAAGTGTTCCCGCATGCGCATGCACGGCGCCACAGGTATCGATCTGGCCTATACGTCGGCGGCAATCCTCGGTGGCGCAATCAGTTTCAGCGGCCACGTGTGGGACCACGCCGCCGGGGTGGCGTTGATCCGCGCGGCGGGTGGCATCGTGACCGATCTCGCGGGCAACGACTGGACCGTGGACTGCCCGTCTGCGCTCGCCGGTGTCCCCGGCGTGCACGGGGAATTGCTCGACCTGCTTGCCTCGGTTGGCGATCTCGAGGACTTCTGATGAACGCGAAGGACCTCGCCGTACGGGTCATCCCGTGCCTGGACGTCGACGACGGCCGGGTCGTCAAGGGCGTCAACTTCGAAAATCTGCGCGATGCGGGTGATCCCGTGGAGCTCGCCGCGGCCTACGACGCCGAGGGCGCCGACGAACTGACATTCCTCGACGTGACGGCGTCGTCGTCGGGACGAGCCACCATGCTCGAGGTGGTCAAGCGCACGGCCGAGCAGGTGTTCATCCCGTTGACGGTCGGCGGCGGGGTGCGTTCGGTGGCCGATGTGGACGTGCTGCTGCGGGCGGGGGCGGACAAGGTGGCGGTCAACACCGCGGCGATTGCCCGCCCGGAACTGCTTGCGGAATTGTCTCGGCAGTTCGGCTCGCAGTGCATCGTGCTGTCGGTCGATGCCCGGACCGTTCCGGCGGATCAGCAGCCCACGCCGTCGGGGTGGGAGGTCACGACGCACGGCGGGCGCCGGGGCACCGGGTTCGACGCCGTCGAATGGGCAACGCGGGGAGCCGAACTCGGCGTCGGCGAGATCCTGTTGAACTCGATGGACTTCGACGGCACCAAGGCCGGTTTCGATCTGCCGATGATTGCGGCGGTGCGCGGCGCCGTCAACGTCCCCGTGATAGCCAGCGGCGGCGCTGGGGCACCCGAACATTTCGCCCCCGCCATCGCCGCCGGGGCGGACGCCGTGCTGGCCGCCAGCGTGTTTCACTTCCGTGAGCTGACCATCGCGCAGGTGAAGGAGGCCATGGCGGGCGAAGGGATAACCGTCCGATGACACTCGATTCCGACATCGCGTCGCGACTCAAGCGCGACGCCAACGGGTTGATCACCGCGGTGGTGCAGGAGCGCGGCACCGGCCAGGTGTTGATGGTGGCGTGGATGGACGATCTCGCGCTGGCCCGCACTCTCGAAACCCGTCGCGGAACCTACTATTCGCGGTCGCGGCAACAGCACTGGGTCAAGGGCGAGACGTCGGGCCACACGCAGTACGTCCACTCGGTGCGCCTGGACTGCGACGGCGACACCGTGCTGCTGGAGGTCGATCAGGTCGACGGCGCCTGCCACACCGGCGATCACAGTTGTTTCGATGCGGATGTGCTGCTCGCGCCGGAGAACGGCTGAGCCCTACACGTCGATGATGCGGGTCGCTTTCGCACGAGCAGTCCACCGGCCTTCGTCGTAGCCGACGACCACGGGATGGGCGAACGCGGCGCTGACGTTGTCCGTCGTCACCGTGTCTCGCGCCGGTCCGATGGCCGTCGTCCGCCCCTCGGCGATCAGCAGCGCGTGCGTCGTCGTGGTCGGCAACTCTTCGAGATGATGGGTGACCAGGATCGACGCGACGTCGGGATGCGTCTCGTCGAGCGAGTCGATGGTTTCCAGAAGCTGTTCGCGCGCAGCCACATCCAAACCGGTGGTGGGCTCGTCGAGCAGCAGCAACTTCGGTTCGGAGACCAGGGCGCGGGCGATCAACGTCCGCCCCCGCTCACCCTGCGACAACGTCGGCCACACGTCAGCGGCCTTGTGCGACAACCCGACCGCATCGATCATCGCGTCCACCCGGGTGCGTTCGTCCGCGCTCGGCGTCCACCGCATCGGGGTGTCGATGGTGCCCGTGATACCCGTCGACACCACCTCGCGTACCGACAGCGAATACTGCAGCCGGTGCCGCGGGTTGACGTGACCAATAGAGCGGCGCAGGCGCGCCAGGTCCACCCGGCCCATCTGCTCGCCCAGAATGCGCACGGTGCCCGTCGTCGGGAACTGCATCGCGGCGCAGAAGCCGAGAAGAGTGCTCTTGCCCGCCCCGTTGGGTCCGAGCAGCGCCCAGTGCTCGCCGGTGTGAACGGTCAGCGAGATACCGTCGAGAATCTGCTTGCCGTTCCGGCGGAACGTGACATCGGCGAGCTCGAGGACCGGCGTCATGCCGACTGGCGTTGCCGCAACACTTCCAAGGCCTTGTCGGCGTGGCTGTCCATGCTGATCTCCGACGCGATCACGGCCAAAACGGTGCGATCGGTGTCGATCACGAACGTGGTCCTCTTGACCGGCATGAACTTGCCCAGCAGGCCTCGCTTCACGCCGAACTGCGTGGCGACTGCCCCGTCGGCGTCCGACAGCAGCGGGTAGTCGAACCGCTCCTTGTCGGCGAACTGTGCCTGCTTGTCGACCGCGTCGGTGCTGATCCCGACGCGGCGCGCGCCGACCGCGGCGAACTCCGCGGCCAGATCACGAAAGTGGCAGGCCTCCTTGGTGCAACCCGGCGTCATCGCGGCGGGGTAGAAGAACAGCACGATCGGGCCGTCGGCGAGCAGCTCGCTGAGGCTCCGCACCTTGCCCCTCTGGTCCGGCAATTCGAACTCGGCAACTCGGTCACCCGTCTTCATGAGCGTCACGCTACGCCGCGAACCTGAAAAGCGTTGGTGTGGGACGCGGTTACCGTGAGAACCTCGTCTCGATGGTGGATCTCGACGCGTTCGTCGCAGACGGCTACGTGAAGATCGACGCCGCGACGCCTCGCCGTGTCGCCGATGCGGCGCGCGCGGCGTTGTGGCAACAGCTGGGGCTGGCGCCCGACGAACCGGAGAGATGGGTCGAACCCGTCCGCTGGGCCGGCGACATGACCGGTGCCGGCCCGTTCGGCGAGCTCATACGAAGCCCGAAACTCGCTGCGGCGCTAGACTGCATCTGCGGTCAGGGTGGTTGGTCACCGAGCCGCGCCTTGGGAAACATCCCCGTCCGATTTCCCGTATCGCCGCCGAATGACGACCGCGGCTGGCACATCGACGCCAACACGCCCGGGACCGACGGGGGATGGGCGGTCACCGGTCGCCCCCATACCGTCCTGTTGCTCACCCTGCTGTCCGACGTAGGCCCTGACGACGCTCCCACGCGGATCAGGGTCGGCTCCCATCGCGACGTGGCCCGCGTACTGGGACCCGAGCCGCTCGGCCTCGCCGAGATGGGCCGGCTCGTCGACGACGCCAGCGCGGCGCGTCCCGTGGCGCTCGCCACGGGACGGCCCGGCGACATGTACCTGCTGCACCCGTTCACCGCGCACGCCGCGGACGAGCATCGGGGCACGACACCGCGGTTCATGGCGCAAACGCCGATCATGCTCACCAGCCCGCTGACACCCACGTCGTCCTCACCGCTGGGATGCGTCTGGGACACTTGACGCGTGCAGACCACTGCCTCGTCGTCAGCCCTCGGCTCGTCGCTGGCGATCACCACCTCGCGGGAGGATTTCCGCGCGCTGGCCGCCGAGCACCGCGTGGTGCCGGTGACGCGCAAGGTGCTCGCCGACAGCGAGACGCCGCTGTCGGCGTACCGGAAACTGGCGGCCAACCGGCCCGGAACCTTCCTGCTGGAGTCGGCCGAGAACGGCCGTTCGTGGTCGCGCTGGTCGTTCATCGGCGCGGGTGCGCCGTCGGCGCTGACCGTCCGCGACGGCGAGGCCGTGTGGCTGGGCACGACGCCGCAGGACGCGCCCCAGGGCGGCGATCCGCTGCAGGCGCTACGGGCCACGCTCGAACTGCTGAAGACCGAGCCGGTGCCGGGCCTGCCGCCGCTGTCGAGCGGGCTCGTCGGCTTCTTCGCCTACGACATGGTCCGTCGCCTGGAGAAGCTGCCGTCGCTCACCGTCGATGATCTGGGCCTACCCGACATGCTGCTGCTGTTGGCCACCGACATCGCCGCCGTCGACCACCACGAGGGCACGATCACGCTGATCGCCAATGCGGTGAATTGGAACGGCACCGACGAACGGGTCGATTGGGCGTACGACGACGCCGTCGCCCGCCTCGACGTGATGACCGCGGCTCTGGGTGAGCACCTACCGTCGGCGGTGGCGACGTTCAGCCGGCCAGAGCCGATGCACCGCGCCCAGCGCACCCTCGAGGAATACGAGGCGATCGTCGAGAAGCTGGTGCGCGACATCGAGGCCGGCGAGGCGTTTCAGGTGGTGCCCTCGCAGCGCTTCGAAATGGAGACGCCCGCCGATCCTCTCGATGTGTACCGGATGCTGCGGGTGACCAATCCGAGCCCGTACATGTATCTGCTCAACGTGCCGAACGCCGCAGGCGGACCGGACTTCTCGATCGTCGGCTCCAGCCCCGAAGCACTGGTGACGGTCAAGGACGGACGGGCCACCACACATCCGATCGCGGGTACCCGGTGGCGCGGCGCGACCGAGGAGGAGGACCTGCTGCTCGAGAAGGAACTGCAGGCCGACGAAAAAGAACGGGCCGAGCATCTGATGCTCGTCGACCTGGGCCGCAACGATCTCGGGCGGGTCTGCCAGCCGGGCACCGTGCGGGTCGAGGACTACAGCCACATCGAGCGCTACAGCCACGTCATGCACCTGGTGTCGACGGTGACGGGCCTGCTGGCGGACGGCAAGACGGCGCTGGACGCCGTAACCGCATGCTTCCCGGCCGGGACGCTCTCGGGCGCGCCGAAGGTGCGGGCGATGGAGTTGATCGAAGAGGTCGAGAAGACGCGTCGCGGCCTGTACGGCGGGGTGCTCGGTTATCTCGACTTCGCGGGAAACGCCGACTTCGCGATCGCCATCCGCACCGCGCTGATGCGCGACGGCACCGCATACGTGCAGGCGGGCGGTGGCGTCGTCGCCGACTCCAACGGGCCCTACGAGTACACCGAGGCGGCCAACAAGGCCCGTGCGGTCCTCAACGCGATCGCCGCCGCCGAGACCCTGACCGAGCCGTGATCAGGGTCGCCCAAGTCGGTCTGGTGCTCGCCGCGGCGGGGCTGTGGGTGGCCTCGCGGATGACGTGGGTCGAGGTGACCTCGTTCGACGGTCTCGGCCAGCCGAAGACCACCGCCCTGTCCGGGGGTAGCTGGTCGACCGCGCTGTTGCCGCTGGCGGTGCTCCTGTTGGCCGCTGCGGTGGCCGCGCTGGCCGTGCGGGGGTGGCCGTTACGGTTGTTGGCCTTGCTGGTGGCTGCCGCCAGCGCCGGAACCGCCTACCTGGCCATCAGCCTGTGGGTCATCAAGGACGTGGCGGTCCGCGCGTCGCACATCGCGGAGTCGCCGGTCGCGGACCTCGTCGGCACGCAGCGGCACTACGTCGGGGCGGTGATCACCGTCGTCGCCGCCGTGGTGGCGCTGGCGTGCGCGGTGCTGTTGATGCGGTCGGCGACGAGCGAGCGTTCCGGGGCGGCCCGCTACTCGCGACGCTCGGTCGCACGGCCCGACGAACCTGCAGGCGAGATGTCCGAACGCGCGATCTGGGACGCCCTCGACGAGGGGTCCGATCCGACCCAGGATCCGGCGAATCCGGACAACAAGGGCCGGTGATCGTGGGTGTTGTGGTGGCGGCTACCCTTCGTGGTTGAAGATCGTTCAGTGTTTCCGGGGGAAGGGAAGCGGCAGTCATGAGTTCGGCGACGGTACTCGACTCGATCATCGAGGGAGTCCGCGCCGATGTCGCCGCCCGCGAAGCCGTCATTCCGCTCGCCGACATCAAGGCGAAGGCCAAGGACGCGCCGCCTCCGCTCGACGTGATGGCCGCGCTGCGCGCTCCCGGCATCGCGGTGATCGCCGAGGTGAAGCGCGCCAGCCCGTCGCGCGGTGAGTTGGCCCCCATCGCCGACCCCGCGGAGCTCGCGGCCGCCTACGAGAGCGGTGGCGCGCGCATCATCAGCGTGCTGACCGAACAGCGTCGATTCAACGGATCGCTCGACGATCTTGACGCGGTGCGCGCGGTCGTCTCAATCCCGGTGTTGCGCAAGGACTTCATCGTCCGGCCGTACCAGATCCACGAGGCCCGCGCGCACGGTGCGGACATGTTGCTGCTCATCGTCGCGGCGTTGGAGCAGCCGGTGCTGGAGTCGCTGCTCGAGCGCACCGAATCGCTGGGGATGACCGCGCTTGTGGAGGTGCACACCGAGGAGGAGGCCGACCGCGCGCTGTCCGCGGGCGCCACGGTAATCGGTGTCAACGCACGCGATCTCAAGACGTTGAAGGTCGACCGCGACTGCTTCGCCCGTATCGCCCCCGGCCTTCCGACCGACGTCATCCGCGTCGCGGAATCGGGAGTGCGTGGCACCGCCGATCTACTCGCCTACGCCGGCGCCGGCGCCGATGCGGTGCTCGTCGGCGAGGGACTGGTCACCAGTGGTGATCCTCGCAGCGCCGTCGCCGATCTGGTCACCGCAGGCACCCATCCGTCGTGCCCGAAACCCGCGCGTTGAGAAGTGGCCGATCTCGCCGGGCCTGAGCTGCCCCGTTCCAGTGCGGCCGTAGCCGAGCCGACGTCCCACGACCCGGACGAGCGTGGTCACTTCGGTGTCTACGGCGGAAGATTCGTCGCCGAGGCGCTGATGGCCGTCATCGAAGAAGTCACCACGGCCTATGAGAAGGCCCGTGGGGATCAGACCTTCCTCGACGAGTTGGATCGGTTGCAGCGGCACTACAGCGGACGCCCGTCGCCGTTGTACGAGGCCGAGCGGTTGTCCGAGCACGCAGGCGGCGCCCGGATCTTCCTGAAACGAGAAGACCTCAACCACACCGGATCCCACAAGATCAACAACGTGCTCGGTCAGGCCTTGTTGGCCAAGCAGATGGGCAAGACCCGCGTGATCGCCGAGACCGGCGCGGGCCAGCATGGCGTGGCGACCGCGACGGCGTGCGCGCTGCTCGGCCTGGAGTGCATCATCTACATGGGTGCCGTCGACACCGCGCGTCAGGCGCTCAACGTGGCGCGGATGCGGTTGTTGGGTGCGACGGTGGTGTCGGTCGAGGCGGGTTCGAAGACGCTGAAGGACGCGATCAACGAGGCGTTCCGCGACTGGGTCACCAACGCCGACAACACGTACTACTGCTTCGGCACGGCCGCGGGACCGCATCCGTTCCCGACGATGGTTCGCGACTTTCAACGGGTGATCGGGCTGGAAGCGCGCGCGCAGGTCCAGGCGCAAGCGGGCCGGTTGCCCGACGCGGTGACGGCGTGTATCGGCGGCGGTTCGAACGCGATCGGTATCTTCCACGCGTTCATCGACGACCCCAATGTGCGTCTGGTCGGTTACGAGGCGGCGGGTGATGGCGTCGAAACGGGCCGACACGCAGCGACTTTCACCGGCGGGTCACCCGGCGCGTTCCAGGGGTCGTTCTCGTATCTGCTGCAGGACGAGGACGGTCAGACCATCGAATCGCATTCGATCTCAGCGGGTTTGGACTACCCGGGCGTCGGGCCCGAACACGCATACCTCAAGGACATCGGTCGCGCGGAGTACCGGCCCATCACCGATACCGAGGCGATGGACGCGTTCTCGCTGCTGTGCCGCACCGAGGGGATCATTCCGGCGATCGAGTCGGCTCACGGTCTCGCGGGCGCTCTGCAGTTGGGTCGCGAACTCGGACCCGGGTCGATCGTTCTGGTGAACCTGTCCGGGCGTGGCGATAAGGACGTGGAGACCGCGGCGAAGTGGTTCGGCTTGTTGGACGGTGCCCCGTGAGTCGGCTGGCACCGATGTTCGAAACGTGCCGAAGCGAGGCACGCAGCGCGCTGATCGGCTATCTGCCGACCGGATTTCCCGATGTGCCCACGTCGATTTCGGCGATGACGAAGCTTGTCGAGAGCGGATGCGACCTGGTCGAGGTCGGCATCGCGTATTCCGACCCCGGAATGGACGGGCCGACGATCGCGGCGGCCACCGAGGTCGCGCTGCGCGGGGGAGTACGGGTACGGGACTCGCTGGCCGCGGTCGAGGCGATCAGCAACGCCGGCGGCAGAGCCGTGGTCATGACGTACTGGAATGTCGTGTTGCGATGGGGCATCGAGGCTTTCGCCCGCGATCTGGCGTCGGTCGGTGGGCTCGGGATGATCACGCCCGACCTGATCCCGGACGAGGCCGACGAGTGGCTGGAAGCGTCGGAGACCCACGACTTGGACCGGATCTTTCTCGTGGCGCCGTCGTCGACGCCTGAACGGCTGACGATGACGGTGAAGGCGTCGCGCGGATTCGTCTACGCCGCATCGACGATGGGAGTGACCGGTGCGCGCGACGCGGTATCGACCGCCGCGCCCGAACTGGTCCGCCGCGTGAAGGCCGTCTCGGATATTCCGGTTGGCGTCGGCCTCGGGGTCCGTTCGGGTGCGCAGGCCGCCGAGATCGGCGCCTACGCCGACGGGGTCATCGTGGGATCGGCGTTGGTGTCGGCGCTGCAGAACGGTGTCGATACGGTCGGAACGTTGACAGCCGAGCTCGCGGACGGGGTCAGGCGAAGGGTTACTGCGTGACGACGACTGTCTTGGCCGCCATCCCCAGCCCGGCGCAGGGCGTGTGGCATCTCGGTCCGGTACCTGTTCGTGCTTATGCGGTCTGCATCATCATCGGCATCATCGCCGCGCTGATCATCGGTGACCGTCGCTGGGAAGCGCGCGGCGGTGAACGTGGGGTCATCTACGACATCGCCCTGTGGGCGGTGCCGTTCGGATTGATCGGCGGCCGGTTGTATCACGTGGTCACGGACTGGTGGCGGTACTTCGGCGACAATGGCGCCGGGCTGGCGGGCGTTTTCCGCATCTGGGACGGTGGCCTGGGGATCTGGGGGGCAGTCGCCCTTGGCGGTGTGGGCGCGTGGATCGCGTGTCGCCGCAGGGAAATTCCGCTACCGGCGTTCGGTGATGCGATCGCGCCGGGAATCATCCTGGCGCAAGGGATCGGCCGACTGGGAAATTACTTCAATCAGGAGCTGTGGGGCGCGGATACGACGCTGCCGTGGGCGTTGAAGATCTACGAGCGCCGGGACTCGGCCGGGATGATCGACAACCTCAACGGTGTGTCGACCGGTGAAGTCGTTCACCTCGTGCATCCGACGTTCCTGTACGAACTGCTCTGGAACCTGCTGGTTTTCGCGGTTCTCATCTATGTCGATCGCCGCTTCAAGCTCGGCCACGGCCGCCTGTTCGCGTTGTATGTCGCGGGTTACTGCTTGGGCCGGTTCTGGATCGAGCTGTTGCGGGCCGACGACGCGACGCTGATCGAAGGCGTCCGGATCAACTCGTTCACGGCGACGTTCGTGTTCATCGGGGCGGTTGTGTACATCATGGCCGCGCCGAAGGGCCGGGAGGACCCGGCCAGTCTCAAGGGCAAGGCGCGGCCGGAGCGGACGACTGTCGAGGAGCTCACGGAGGAACTGGCCGCGGTGGCCTCGACGACGGGTGTCGTCGCGGCAGCCAAGGCCGCCGCAGCCGAGGAAGAGCCGGAGACGGTGAAAGCCGAGTCGCTCACGGCGGATGTGCCGGAAGACGAGGCCGTCTCGGTCGAGAACGCGTCGGCGGAGGAGCTCGGCGCTGACGTCGCGGGTGTGCCGGCGGACGACCTCGAAGAGGCCGAGGAGTTCGCGGCCGAGGGCGACGAGGAGCCCGCGGAGGAGCCGGAGCCCGAAGCCGAGGCGGTGGCCGAGGCCGAAGCCCTGGCTGAAGAGGTGGACGAGGCCCCCGCCGAGGAGATCGCCGAGGCAGAGGCATTCGCCGAAGCCGGCGACGCCGCCGATCTCGGTGGTGTGGGTGCCGTCGAAGGTGAGGAGGCCAGCGACGCGCTGGCCGACGCCGCCGAGGCACACGAAACCGCCGTTGAGGGTGAGGCGGCTGCCGAGGAATTGGCCGATGACGCGCCGACCCCTGCGGCTGCCGTGGCGGTTCCGAAGGCGAAGCGTCGACTGCGGTTGTGGCCGAAGCGTAAGCAGAAGGACGTCGTCGAGGCGGAGCCCAGCGGTGCGGCGGCCGCAGCCGACTCGGCACCCGAAGCAGGCTCGGCACCCGAAGCAGAGGCCGTCGCAGAGGCCGAGGAACTGGCCGACGATGTGGCGGGGGCGCCGTCTGAAGACATCGCCGAGGCGGAAGAGTTCGCCGAGGCAGGCGAGGCTGCCGATCTTGGCGGCGTCGGCGCCGTCGAAGGCGAGGAGGCCAGCGATGCGCTGGCAGACGCTGCCGAAGCGCACGAGTCTGCGGTCGAGGGCGAAGCTGTAGCCGAGGAGTTGGCCGACGAGGCCGAAGCCGAAGCCGACGAGGCCCCCGATCTTGGTGGTGTGGGCGCTGTCGAAGGTGAAGAGGCCGGCGATGCGCTGGCGGACGCTGCCGAGGCGCACGAGTCGGCGGTCGAGGGTGAAGCTGTAGCCGAGGAGTTGGCCGACGAGGCCGAGACAGAAGCCGCGCAGCCATCGGAAGAGGCCGAGACTGAGGCGGAGTCGTCAACCGAGGAGACGTCGGAAGACGCGGAACCGGGCGAACCGGCCGAGGTCGGCGGCGTCGGCACCGTCGAGGGCGAGGAGGCCAGCGACGCCCTCGCCGATGCGTCCGAGGCGCACGAGTCGGCGGTCGAGGGTGAAGTTGCGGCCGAGGAATTAGCCGACGAGGCCCAAGCCGAAACCCAAGAGACACCTGACGAGGCGCCAGCTGAAGACGACGGGACCGACGACGCTGTCGAGCTTGGTGGTGTGGGTGCCGTTGAGGCCGAAGAAGCCAGCGACGCCCTCGCCGACGCATCCGAGGCGCACGAGTCGGCGGTCGAGGGTGAAGTGGGGGCAGAAGAGTTAGCCGACGAGGCCGAGACAGAAGCCGAGCAGCCATCTGAAGAGGCCGTCGCCGAAGAACTGGCGGAGGCCGCCGAGCAGCTAGCGGAAGACCCCGAGGCCGAAGCCGAGGAGTCGACCGACGAGGCATCGGAATCCACCGAGCCTGAGCCCGATGAGCTTGAAGCCGAGAATACTGCCGGCGACGACGCCGCCCCCAAGCCCGAGGCCGCAGCCGAAAAGACGAGCCAACCCGACGACTCCGGACGCGGCCGGGTGCGCACTTGGCTGCGCCGCCGCCGGAACCGCTAGGCCTTTCTCGCAGTTGTCCACAGCGACTCCCGGCTGCGCCATTCTTGATGCTCCTATCTCTGTTATGGGTCAAGCGGCGTCTATGGTCAGTGTGTTTAGCCATTGGCGGTAGTTGGTGGCGAGGGTGTCGTCGCGTTTGAGGCCGCGTTCGAGTCGGGAGATCGTGATTGGCCAGACGTTGAAGTGTGCTGCCGCGGCGGTCAATGTGATGTTGCGGGCTTGGCGGGTTGGACGTAGGTCGCTGTAGTCGTCGATGGGGCAGGGCTCGGTGAGGTGTCGGAACATCTCGCGTGCGATGGCCCGTTTGAGTAGACGTAGGACGTCGTTCTTGCTGCGCCCAGCGGCCAGTTGGCGGGCGACGTAGTCGCGGGTGCGTCGGTCGTGAGACCAGCGGACCAAAGCGATGCGGTGCAGGGCGTTGTTGGCGGCGCGGTCTCCGCCGCGGGACAGCCGATGCCGGGTGGTTTTTCCCGATGAGGCCGGGATCGGTGCGACCCCAGTCAGCATGGCGAACGCTGCTTCGCTGCGTAGTCGGTGACTGTTGGTTCCGGCTGTGATGAGCAGTTGGGCGGCGGTGTCGGGGCCCACTCCGTAGGCCGCCCGCAAAGCGGGGTTGAGCGCGGCGGTCAAGGCGTCGAGCTCAGCGGTCAGCTCACGGTCTTGGCGCTCGAGGTACCCGATGCGTTGCGCGAGCGCTTTACAGGCGATCAGCACCGATACCGTTGTGGGGTCCTCGTGTGCGCGGGGGCGGCAGCCGGCCAGCGCTTCGACCAGACGCAGGGTGGTGGGGTAACGGCGGTAGCGTTCCCGAAGATCGGCCGGGGCGGTCACAAGCAGGTCCTTGATCTGCTGGATAGCCGCGGTGCGGGCTTTGATCGCGCCGCGACGAGCGATCAGCAGCGCTTTGAGGGCCCCGGTGCGGGAGTCTTTGGGCACGGCAAGGCCGTGGCCGGCCAACACCGCACGAGCAGCGCTATAAGCATCGAGAGGGTCGGACTTGCCTTGGCGGCGCCGCGCCGAGCGGTCGGGACGGTTGACCTCGACGACGTGAATGTCGTTGATCTGCAATGCCTGTGTCAACCCTGCACCGTAGGAGCTGGTGCCCTCAACACCGACAGCGACGACCTCGCCGAAACTACGCGCCCAGCAGATCGCGG